>WFOA01000146.1 GCA_015488325.1 Acidimicrobiia bacterium
GCCCCCGGATCGGGCCCGTAGCGTTCCTCGGTGTCGGGCTGGACGAGGGTGAACGTCCGGGTGGCGACCTGGTAGGGGCCGCTCGGCTCGGGCATGGACGGGACGGGGAGCGCCGCCGGAAGCACCAGCATCAGCGCGACCCCGACGATGCCCAGGGCCCCACGTCGGAACCGCCGGTACCCCCGTACCCGGCGGTCCTCCCAGCCGATGTCGTCGATCGCCAGCGCCACCACGCCGAGGTGGAGGGGGACGAGCTGCCAGCGGAATCCTTCGAACAGCCATTGGGCGAGATCGAGGACGACCACCAGCACGGCCATCCAACCGCGCCGCCACCGCCGACCGGTGACCACCGGCCAGTAGATGGCACCGACCGCGACGGCGGCGAGGACCGATTCCAGGGGACGCATGGGTGTGGGGGTTGGGGGCGGTTCGGAACCCTACCGGGCCGGTGCCCGTTTTCCCGATCCCGACGGCCGTCGCCACCCTCAGGTGGAGGCGACGAGCTCGTCGAGGAGGGCCCGGACCTCCTGTTCGGGTCGTGATCCGGCCCAGGCGGCGACGATCCGCTTGTCGGCGTCGATCACCACCGTCACCGGCTGACCGGGGATGCCGTAGGCGGCGAAGACCTCTTCACGCTCGTCCAGACCCCACATCACGTTGCCCGACGGGAGGAGCTCCGCCGCCACCTCGGCGGTCCGTTCGAAGGTGCCTCTCCAGGCGGGCGCCACGAAGGCCACCCGGTCCCCGTACTCGGTGGAGAGACGGTCGACGACGGGCAACTCCCGTCGACAGGTCCCTCACCATTCGGCCCAGAAGATCATGTAGACCGGCCGGGTCTCGTCGGCGAGGGTGAAGGTCCCGCCTTCGCCCAACGCCAAGGTGAAGTCGGGTGCCGTGGGCTGCTCACCGGCCGTGTCGGCGGGTGACAGCGACGCCGCGTCAGGGGTCGGTGACCCGCCACAGGCGGCGGCGACGAGGGCGACGGCGGCGGCGATGACGAGACGACGCATGGGAGGCAAGTCTACGGGCCCCGGTCTCCTATCGGGGGGCGACGTGACGGCGACATCGTCCCACCAGGGCGAAGTGGGTGGAGTCCACCTGGTATCCGTAGCGGCGCTCCAACGCCGCCGTCAGCTCGCGAACCTCCTCACGGGGGACGTCCACCGTCTGGCCGCAGACCTCACAGACGAGATGATGATGGTCGTCGGCGCCGCTGAGATGGACGACGGAGGGCCCGTGGCCGAGGTGGACGTGGTGCAGCAGGCCCGCCTGGTCGAGGGCGTCGAGGGTCCGGTAGACGGTGGACAGGTCGATGGACCGTCCCGCCACCTCTTCGGCCCGGACCCGCAGCTCGGCGGCGGTGAGATGGGAGGCGTGGGCGGCGGCGAGGACAGTACACAGGGCCCGCCGGGGAGAGGTCACCCGCAGCCCGGCCGAGCGGAGCGCGGCGACGAGTTCGTCTGCGCTCACGTGCACCGGTCTTCAACCCTCCCGGAGTCGCCGGCTCCGCTCCACGACCTGGTCCAGGACCCGGCGGGCGGCACCCGAGTCGATGGATTCGGCGGCGAGCTCCACCCCTTCGACGAACCCTTCGGCCAGACCCGCCGCCACGAGGGCCGGCGCGGCGTTGACGAGGGCGACGTCGCGGCGGGGGCCGGGAGCGCCGTCGAGGATCTCGGTGAGGATGGCCGCGTTGGTCTCGGCGTCCCCGCCGACCAGGTCCTCACGCCGGGCACGGGCGACGCCGAAGTCTTCGGGGGTGAACTCGGCGTGGGTGATCTCCCCATCCCGGAGGCGATAGATGAAGGTGGGTCCGGTCGTGGTCACCTCGTCGAGGCCGTCTTCGCCGTAGTAGACGAACGCGTATTCCGATCCCAGCCTCGCCAGGACGCCGATCATCCGCTCGGCCATCGCCGGATCGGAGACCCCGATCGCCTGGCGGGTCGCCCCCGCCGGGTTGGCGAGCGGCCCGAGGAAGTTGAACACCGTGGGGATGCCCAGCTCGCGCCGGACCGGTGCCGCATGCTTCATCGCCGGGTGGTACTGGGGAGCGAAGAAGAAGCCGAACCCGACGTCGCGGACCAGTTGGGCCGTCGCCTCGGGCGCCAGGTCGATGGCGACCCCCAGGGCCTCCAGGACGTCGGCGGACCCGCACCGCGACGACGCCGACCGGTTCCCGTGCTTGGCCACCCGGGCTCCTGCACCGGCGGCGATGAAGGCGGCGGTGGTGGAGATGTTGAACGTCCCCGAGCCGTCCCCGCCGGTACCGGCGGTGTCCACCACCGGCACACCGACGTCGACGGCGACGGCGGCGGCCCGCATCGCCTCCACCAGACCGGTCATCTCCTCGACCGTCTCACCTTTGATGCGGAGGGCGACGATGAACGCCGCCGTCTGGGCGGCGGAGGCGTCTCCGTTCATCACCGCCGTCATTGCCGCACGGGCTTCGTCGCGGGTGAGGTCGGCTCCGGCGGCGACCCGGCCGAGGATCTTGGGCCATTGCATGGAGGAGCGATTGTAGGTCGCGGCGAGACACCGGGTCCGTCGGACGTCTCCCGGTACAATCCCGGCGGCACGGAGGCTCGCTCTGCTCTATTTCCTGTACGGTGCCCGTCTCGACCCGGACCGCCTCGCCGAGGTGGCACCGAACGCCGAGTTCGTCCGGATCGCCCACCTCCCCGAGGTCCGTCTCTGTTTCCCTCTCCACCGCCCCGAATTCGGCGGAGGCCTGCCTTCGGTGACGCCAGCCCCCGGCCACACCGTCTGGGGTGCCCTGTTCGAGGTGTCGGCGGAAGAAGCCGAAGCGATCGACGCCGCCGAGAAGGCGGAGGGACGTCTGCCCACCACCGAGTTCCGCGCCGTCGACCGCGAAGGTGCCACCTACCGGGTCGTCACCCACGTCGCCGCCGCCGACGGGGAATACGAACCGTCCCGGGAGTACATGGAGGCGGTGGTCACCGGTTCGCGGTGCTGGAAGCTCCCCACCGGCTGGATCGCCGGCCTCGAGGAGTACCTGGAAGATCCCCTGTTCTGATCTGCCGCGTTCGCTCGGATCCCTCGACTCGAGCCCCCCTACCATGCACCGGCGGAGGTGAGATCTCGACATGCTGGCGGCCGTGAGATGGGGTGCGGTGGCGTTGGGGGCGGCCGCCGGGGCGTTGGCCGCCACCGTGGCGAGCCTCGCCCTCTGGCCGGTCCTCGAGTTGGCGAACGTCGAGGGTGCTCCCCTCGCCGCCCTCACCGCCGGGGTGCTCTTCGGTTTCGCCGTGGCCGGGTACCTCGCCGGCCGCCTCGCACCGTTCCTCGCCCGTTTCCACGGCGCCCTGGCCGGGTTCGGCCTGGTGGTGCTGGTGGTGGTGACCACCCGCCTCGGCGGGAGTCCCGCCCCCACCGGCCAGGTGGTCCTCCTCACCGTGTTGGGTACGGTCCTCGGTGGCGTCGCCGGCACCGTGGCGGGACGCAGGCACCCGAAGGCCGGGAATATTCGAAGTGGCTGACGTGATAGCTTGAGAGTCGAGTTCGCCGGGCGACCGCGGGCCTTCGGGCCTGAGGAAAGTCCGGACTCCGCAGGGCAGGGTGCTGGGTAACACCCAGGCGGGGTGACCCGACGGAAAGTGCAACAGAGAGCAGACCGCCGATGGCCTTCGGGCACAGGCAAGGGTGAAACGGTGGTGTAAGAGACCACCAGCATCCCGGGTGACCGGGATGGCTCGGCAAACCCCACCCGGAGCAAGGCCAAACAGGGACGCCGGTGGCCCGCCGACGAAGTCCCGGGTAGGCCGCATGAGGCCGGTGGTGACACCGGTCCCAGATGGATGGTCGCCCCGGAGCCGTCGAGGCTCCGGACAGAATCCGGCTTACAGGCGGACTCGACCCGGTGGAGGCCCTTCGGGGCCTCCACCGCGTCGTCGTTCGGCGAGGGTTCACACCGAGCGTTCTCTCACCACACGGGCGACGTCGAGGCTGCGGATCGTCCGCAACCCCGGGCGCTGGGAGACGAATCCGGCGACGAGGACCGCCAGAGCCGTCCACAGGAACGTGAGGGGACGGATGTGGAGGGTGAAGGTGAACAGGTCCGAGTCGAAGGACGCCATGAAGCCGGCGGCGACGTAGTAGGCGACGACGAGTCCGGGCAGGGTGGCGGCGACCATGACCGTCAGGTTCTCGACGGTGATGAGCCGGGCCAGCTGCGCCGCCGACACGCCCTCCGCCTTCATCGTCGCCACTTCGACGGTGCGTTCCGCCAGGTTGACGGTCGTGGTGTTGAAGACGAGGACGAAGGCGAGGGCGGCGCCGAGGACGAGCATGATCCCGACGAAGGCGTAGAAGAGACCCATGTATTCGTCGGCGGCCGCCTCGAGCGCCCGGGTGGGCACCACCGCCGCCACCCCGGGGGTCGCTTCCAGGGACCGGCGGACTGCATCCGGGTCGGCATCCGACCGATAGCGGACCATCGCCTGACGGGCGAGCGACGCCACCTGCGGCGCGATGCCGTCGAGGACGGCCAGGTCCATGTAGGCCTGGGTGCCGAGGGGCTCGTCCACGAAGCCGGCGATGGGAACGTCGAAGGTCTCCCCGGTGGGTCCGACCCGAACCGTCACCGTGTCGCCGACATCTACCCCCAACAGGTCGTGGAGGTCGACGCCCACCAGGAGCCCGTCGCCCAGTCGGAGCTCGTCGTCCGAGGCGGTGAGGAACCGGTGCATGGTGGTGTCCCGGTCGAACCCCCACAGGATGGTGCCGTAGGTGCGGTCACCGGCGACGATGCTCACCGGGGTCTGGACGACCGGCTCCACGGCGGCCACCCCGTCGACCCGGCCGAGGGCGGAGAGGTCGCCGGGCGGAGCCAGGAACGCCACCTGGGCGTCTGCCTGTTGGATCTGACGGAACTGGCGGTCCAAGAGGACCTGGACGGTGTCGATCATTCCCCAGGAGACGAGGACGAGGGTGAGACCGAGGACGACTCCCAGCCCGGTGGCGATGCTCCGACGGGGATTGCGGAGGGCGTTGCGGACCACGAGCCGGGCCTCTGCCGTGAGCCGCCCCGGCCAGACCCGTTCGACCAGTGTCACCTTTCCCCGCCCGGTCGGTGCGGGACCGTGCATCGCCTCGGCCGGTTCCAGGGCCATGGCTCGACGGGCCGGCGCCCACGCCGCCAGCGCCCCTCCCACCAGACCGAACAGCACCCCGAACACCGGGGTGGAGGGCGTCACCCGAACGACGGTGATCGGAACGTAGATCGCCCCCGTATAGGCGTGGGCGATCACCAGGGCGAGACCCGCGCCGGCGGCGGCGCCGGGGATCGCTCCGACCAGTCCCGTCCCGACCCCGTAGGCGAGGTAGTGGAAGAACACCTGGCGGCGACTCATCCCTTCCGCCCGGAGGGTGCCGATGACGGCCCGTTGGGCGACGACCATGCGGGTGAGCAGCACCCACATGCCCAGCCCGGCAGCCCCGAGGAACAGCACCGGGAACAGAAACGACATCTGACCGAAGCCCTGGACGTCCTCTTGGAGGGCGGCGTTGGACGGCTGTTCGTCCCGGGTGTAGGTGTCGCCTCCGCCGGCGGCCATGGCCAGGGTCGCCAGCCGGCTCAGCTCCGAATCCTGTTCGACCCCCTCTCGGAGACGCACCACCACGTCCCGTACCGCCGCCGGACCGGCGGCCGCCACCACCGGATCGGGGGCGTACAGCACGCCGAACTGGTCGGGCAGGGCGAGGAGCTCCTGACGGCTCTTCGACGGCCACAGGTACTCGGCCGACGCCCCGATTCCGACGACGGTGACCGGCCGCCAGCCCACCGGCGTCGCCACCTCGACGGT
The DNA here is from genome assembly GCA_015488325.1 of Acidimicrobiia bacterium. Classification (GTDB taxonomy): domain Bacteria; phylum Actinomycetota; class Acidimicrobiia; order Spongiisociales; family ZC4RG35; genus S012-128. The sequence continues at coordinate 5,823 of WFOA01000146.1, forward strand.
GTCGCCGACCTCCAGCTGGAAGGCCCGGGCCAGATGCTGGTCGGCCACCACCTGATCGGCGGCCGACGGGTCGAACATGGCACCGTCGAGGACCATCACCTGGTTGACGGTCGCGCCTTCGGGTACCCCCACCACTCTCCCCACCAGCCGGCGGTCCCCGATACGGAACGGAACGTCGACGGTGTGCCGCACCTCGGCCGCCTCCACCGCCGGGTCGGCGGCCAGGGTGGCTTCGAGTCCTTCGGGGGCGGCCGTCACCCACAGATCGGCGAAGCCCACCCGATCGAACATCGTCTCGTAGGAGGCGGTGAGACTCTGGTAGGCGTCGTAGCTGGCCCCGAACAACATGACCCCGACGAACACCGTGACGACGATGCCGAGGACCTGGGCCCGACTTCGCCGCAGGTCGCGGCGCAGCTTGACGGTGAGCACCCTCATCGTCGCCTCACCATTCGAGCCGGTCGGCGGCGACCGGGTTCGGGTTCAGGGTGTCGGCGACGATGCGCCCGTCCCGTAGGCGAATCACCCGGTCGGCCATCTCGGCGATGACTGCGTTGTGGGTGACCAGCAGCACCGTCATCGCCCGTTCCCGGTTGAGACGGGAGATGACGTCGAGGACCCTCCGCCCCGTCTCCAGGTCGAGGGCTCCGGTCGGCTCGTCGGCCAGCAGCAGGCGTGGACGTTTGGCGACGGCCCGGGCGATCGCCACCCGCTGCTGTTCGCCGCCCGACAGCGCCGCCGGGAAGTGGTCGGCACGGTCGGCCATGCCGACCGCCTCGAGGGCGGCGCGGGCCTGGTCGCTACCGTCCCGGCCCGTCAGTTCGGTGATGAGCTGGACGTTCTCGAGGGCGGTGAGGGTGGGGATCAGGTTGAAGAACTGGAACACGAAACCGACGTGTTCGCGGCGGAATCGGGTCCTCCCTTCGCTGTCGAGGCCGTCGAGACGGATCCCGTCCACTTCGAGGTGACCGGCGGTGGGGACGTCGATGGCGCCGACCAGGTTGAGGAGGGTGGTCTTTCCCGAACCGGAGGGGCCCAACAGGACGACGAACTGACCGGATTCGATCTCGAGATCGACCTCGACGAGGGCGTCCACCGCCACGGCACCGGTCCCGTAGGTCCTGCCGAGGCCTTCGGCCCGGACCGCCATCTCATTCATCTTCGGGTCCTCCGATCAGTCTCACGATCTCGCCTACCAGCGGGGTGAAGTCGACGTCGGGGTCGACGTAGCGGTGGAGGGCGACGCCGTCGAGGAGCGCCGCGACGAGCTGCGCCATCCCGACCGGGTCGACGGCGGCGGGGAGTTCCCCGGCGTCGACGTCCCGACGGACCCGGTCGACGAGGGCCTCTCGGTAGCCGGCGAGGACCTGCGAGATCATCCGTTCGACGTCGGGGCGGCGCTGGGACTGCACCATGATCTCGAACAGGATCCGACCCTGCGGCCCGGTCATGTCCATCTCTGTGAGGAGACGTAGCGACTCGGCGACGGCGGTGACGAACCGCGGTTCGTCCAACAGCACGGCGGCGGGTCCTTCCACGGCCGCCATCATCGCCCGGGAAGCCGCCTCCAACAGCAGGGCCTCCATCGATTCGAAGTGGTAGTGGACGACTCCCGGGTTCACGCCGGCCCGTGCCGCCACCGACCGGGTCCGGGCAGCGTCCCAGCCCACCTGGGCGATCTCTTCGGCGGCCGCCGCCAACAGCCGGTCCCGGGTGGAGGCCTGCACCCCTTGGTCATCCGTCCTGGTCATCTGACCAAGACCGTAGGTGGTGTCCGCCCCCGCAGCAAACCCGTATCCTCGCCTCCATGTGTGGACGTTTCCTCCAGACCGCCGACCCGGCCGACTACGCCGCGTTCCTCCACGCCCGGACCGTCGTCGCCGAGCCGTTGGCCCCGTCATGGAACGTGGCGCCCACCAACGAGGTGTACACCGCGGCCGTCCACGCCGGTGAGCGTCTCCTGGGAACGATGCGCTGGGGCCTGGTGCCTCCCTGGTCGAGGGACGGGCGGCCCGGGCCGATCAACGCCCGATCCGAGACGGCCGCCACCCGCCCGATGTTCCGTGACCTCTTCCGGTCGAGGCGATGCCTCGTCCCCGCCGACGGCTTCTACGAATGGGAACGCCGGGACGGCCGCAGCGTCCCCTACTGGATCCGGCGGGCCGACGGCTACCCGCTGGCGATCGCCGGACTGTGGTCGACGTGGCGGGACCCCGACACGGGAGCGGCGAAACGCACCTGCGTGCTGTTGACCCGGCCGGCGGCCGGCCCCGTGGCGCGGATCCACGATCGGATGCCGGTCGTACTCCACCCCGAGGCGTGGAGCCGGTGGCTCGACCCCGAGGTCCGGGACCCCGGCGAGGTCGCCGCGTCGATGCAGACGATCGAACCCGCCGAGCTCCTCGTGCCGACGGAGATCGTCCCCCTCGTCAACTCGGTCCGAAACAACGGCCCCGAGCTCCTGGCGGCGGCGCACCCACCGACCTGACCCCGAACGCCGCCACGCCGGTACCCTCCGGGACGATGGCGCGGCTCCTCCTCGTTCGACACGCACCGACCTCCGAGACCGGGGTCCGGCTCACCGGACGCCTCCCCGGTGTCCACCTCTCGGACACCGGGAGGGAGATCGCCGCCCACGTAGCCCGCCTCGTCGCCGCCGCCGGACCGGTGGCCCTGTACTCGTCGCCGGTCGAGCGGACCTGGGAGACCGCGCTGGAGATCGGCGCCGCCGCCGGGCTGGAACCGGCCGTCCATCCGGGATTCACCGAGGTGGACTTCGGACGGTGGACGGGCCGGACGCTGCGGGATCTGTCCCGCCTGAAGGCCTGGGCCCGGGTGCAGGCCGCCCCGTCCCGGTTCCGCTTCCCCGAAGGCGAGTCGTTCCTCGACGTGCGTCACCGTGCCGTCTCCGCCTGTGAGGACCTCGCGGCCACCCACCGTCGGAAGACGGTCGCCGTGGTGAGCCACGCCGACGTCATCAAGACCGTCCTCTCCCACTACCTCGGCCAGCCCGCCGACCTCTTCCAGCGCCTGGTCGTCGCCCCCGGATCGGTGAGCATCCTCGAGCTGCCCGCCGACGCCCCTCCCCGGGTCGTCGGCATCAACCTGGGGACGCCATGGACGTGATGGACCTGGGCCCCGCCGAACGGTTCGCCGCCGGGGCGATCGGCGAACCAGGCCAACGCCGCTTCTACCTCGAGGTGGTGGCGGGAGGCCTCCGGTACTCCTTCGGGGCGGAGAAAGAGCAGGTGGCGGCCTTGAGCAGCCAGGGTCTGCGGATCCTGGCCGCAGGCGACGTCGCCGTCGACCGGGACGCGGTCCGCCGCATCCTCGCCTCGGGGTTGGATGTGTCCGAACCCGACCGGGAAGCCTTCCGTGTCGGCACGATCTCCATGGGCCTCGCCGCCGACGGCATGGTGGTGCTCACCCTCACCGACCCGGACCGGGTCGAAGGTGTGTCCTTCGTGGTGGCACCGGAACAGTTCACGGCGATGGCGTTGCGGGCCCTGGAGGTGGTGGCTGCGGGGAGGCCCATCTGCCAGTGGTGCCGGCTGCCGATGGACGACCCCGAGCACCACGACTGCCCGGCGTGGAACTGAGCGATGACCGAGCCCGTCGATCTGGTCGAGGTGGTGGGCCGGCTCCCGGGAGCCTCCAACACGACCGTGCTGGCCCTCGACGGCGGCGGCGAACCGTGGGTGTACAAGCCGACGGCGGGTGAACAGCCCCTCTGGGACTTCCCCTGGCGAACCCTGGCGGCACGCGAAGTGTTGGCGTACCGGGTGTCGGAAGCGATGGGGATCGGCGTGGTCCCCGAGACCAGGCCCGCCACCGGTCCCCTCGGCGACGGTTCCGCCCAGCGGTTCCTGGACGAAGACCGCACCTTCGACCCGCGACCCCTCGTCCACCCCGAACCCTCGCCGGCGCTGTGGCCGGTGGCGGTACTCGACGTCGTCACCAACCAGGCCGACCGCAAGCTCGGCCATCTCCTCCGGGAACGAGGCACCGGTCGTCTCTACGCCATCGACAACGGCCTCACCTTCCATCCGGCCGACAAGCTGCGGACCGTGCTGTGGGGCCTCGCCGGGCGGCGTCTGCCCCGGGCCATGGTGGCCGCCCTGCGGCGCCTGGCGAAGGCGCTGGACGAAGGCCTCGCCGACGAGGTCGGCAGGATGCTCGGCTCCGCCGAAGCAGACGCGCTGGCGGCACGGACCCGGCGCCTGTTGGAGGATCGGGTCCATCCCCACCCTCCCCACGACCGGCCGCCGGTCCCCTGGCCGCCGTGGTGAGGGACGTCGCCACCCGAAGGGACGGACGGGCGGTCAGCGTCTCCGGACGTAGTCCCCCACGATCACCGCCCCCAGGTCGGCGTCGGGAACGGCGAAGACCCGTCCCGAGACCACCCGGGCGAGGCGGTCGACGAAGTCGACGAGACCGGGGGACCGTTCGAGCATGAAGATGTTCATCGTCACCCCGGAACGTGCCAGCCGGAGCGCTTCCCGTACGGTCCTTTCGATCGTCTCACGCACCGGCGGCCAGTTGAAGAACACGTATTCGCCTTCCAGATGGGCGGTCGGCTCCCCGTCGGTGACCAACAGCACCTGCCTGTCGGCGTCGGGAAACCTGGCGAGGATCCGTCCCGCCAGGTTGAAGGCGTGCTCCATGTTGGTGCCGTAGACGGGCTCCCAGTCCACCTCGGCCAGGTCGGCCGTCGTCATCTCCCGGGCGTAGTCGGAGAACCCGACGATCGCCAGGCGGTCCTCGGGATAGGAGGTGGCGATGAGGGTGTGCAAGGCCAGTGCCATCCGTTTGGCGGGGAGCCAATGTCCCCGCAGCGGCATCGACCGGCTCATGTCCAAGAGCAGGACGGTGGCGACGGAGGTACGCCGTTCCGCCTCGGCGACCTCGAAGTCGTCGGGAACGAGACGCAACGGCCCCCGGACCGGCCCTGCGCGGACCACCGCGTTGTGCAGGGTCCGGCGGAGATCCAACCGGAACGGATCACCGAACCGCCACGGACGGGACGAGCCGGTGAGTTCTTCGCTTCCGCCGGCGGCGGCGACGTCGTGGGCGCCGGGACGGTCGGCCACGAGACGGTCGAACACCTTCGCCAGGGCCCGCTCCCCCAACTTCCGCACCCCCCGTGGGGTGAGCCGCAGCTTCCCCTCCGACCGGGTCACCACCCCGGCCTCCTCCAGCATCCGTTCGATACGTCGGAGCCGCTCCAGGTCGGCCACGGCGCCGTCTCCGAGGGCGTCACGGAGGGCTTCGGTGTCGACGTCTTCGAGGGACGCCCCCGGGTAGTCCTGGGAGAGCGAGCGTTCCAGCTCTTCGAGCCGGGACAGCTCTTCGAGGGCGTCGAGGCTCTCGCCGAGCCCGAGGGGTTCGCCGCCCATCGCCGTTGGCCGGTCCCACCGGGACGACCCGACCAACGTCCGCAGGTTGGCGCCCAGCCGGTCGACTTCGAACGCCAGGTCGAAGTCACCGAGGAGGTCCTCGACCAGAGCTTCGAGCTGTCTCCGCTGTTCGGGGCTGATCGACGCCATCAGCCGGCTGAAGGCGGCCGCTCGTCGGGCGAGGGCGCCCAAGAGCTCCTCGAACGTCCGGGGGTTCTCGGGGAAGAACCGTCCGTGACGCTGCATGAACTCGTCGAACTCGGCCTGGGACGGTCCGGTGCCGGCGGCGTGGCGTTCCAGCATGGCGTTGAGTTCGGACAGCATGTCCTTCAACGCCGCCATCTCCTCGGGGCCGATCCCGGCCAGTCCCTCGCCGATCCTTCGGACGGCGGCGTCGAGGATGTCTCGACGAAGGTCGTCGAGGAGCGCTTCGAAGGCGTCCCTCGCCTCCGCCGACCGCCACGGATGTTCCCGCAGCTCCCGAATCCGGTCGGCGACGTTGTCGGGGAGTGCGTCCAGTGCCAGCTCGGCGAACCGTGCCTCCTCCGACGGCTCGGCCGCCAGGGCGGCCCGCTCCAGGTCGACGATCTCCTCCAGCCGGCGGCGCACCGCAGCGAGGGGGTCGGGACGTTCCCCGCCGCCTGTCCGGGCTTCTCGGAGCCGACGGATCCGTTCGGCGAGACGGTCGAGACCGTCGAAACGGCCCGGGAGGCCCCGGCGCAGCGTCCGCCGGATCGACTCGTCGATGCTCCGGCCATCGAGGAGGTCTTCGCTCAGCCGCGCCACCAGCGCGTCGGTGGGGAGGTCGACCCCGAGGGGATCCTGGGTGCCGTCCCAGCGGAGGTACCGGTACCGGGCCATTCAGCCTCCGTATCGCACGGCCCCGTCGGCGACGTCCTTGTTGAGCCGCCTCGTCAGATGCAGCCCCTCCAGGGCGAACTCCACGGCCGCCGCGGCGTCGCCCGGCGACTCACCTCGCAGGCCGAGGCGGACGAGGAGCGGTGTCACGTCGACCTCGCCGACACGCACGTCGGTGGCCGGGACGAGGTCTCCGGTCTCGACGACTCCTCCGGCCTCGAAGAAGGCGAGGACCGGCTGGAAGTCGAACCCGGCCAGACGCTCCCGGAAGACCTCGACGACGGCGAGGGCGAGGAGCCGGCGGAGGATCTCCTCTTCCCGTCCCTCCTCGAACCCTTCGAACTCGACCCTCCCGTACGTCGACTGGAGACAGGCGACCAGGTCGGTCATCCGGGGTACGGCTTCGGATTCGCCCAGCCGGGCGGCTCTGCGCACCGCGGAGGCGACCAGCGTCTCGAGGTTGGCGATCGACAGCCGCACCGACACCCCGGAACGCTGGTTGACGTGCCCGGAGGACCGCACCTGGTGGGTGAACTCGGCGACGATCTCTTCGAGGAACCCGGGGACGGATACGGGAACGGTCGACGGAGGCGGCGCCGCCTCCTGACGCATGATGGTGACCTCGTCGTGGCGGGTCGGCGGGTAGTGGGTGCGGATCTCCGAGCCGAAGCGGTCCTTGAGGGGGGTGATGATCCGACCCCGGTTCGTGTAGTCCTCCGGGTTGGCGGTGGCGACGAGGAGCAGGTCGAGGGGGAGCCGGACCGTGAACCCCCGGATCTGGATGTCCCGTTCCTCCAGGACGTTGAGGAGCGACACCTGAATCCGCGGGGGGAGGTCGGGGAGTTCGTTGATCGAGAAGATCCCCCGATGGGTGCGGGGAACCAGCCCGTAGTGGATCACCAGCTCGTCGGAGAGGTATCTGCCCTCCGCCACCCGGATCGGATCGACGTCGCCGATGAGGTCGGCGACGGCGGTGTCGGGTGTCGCCAGCTTCTCGGCGAAGCGTCTATCCCGTCCGACCCAACGGATCGGCACGTCGTCGCCCCCGTCGGCGAGCCGGTGACGGCAGTGGGCGCACACAGGCCGGAACGGGGAGTCGTTGATCTCGCACCCGTCGACCACCGGAGTCTCGGGGTCGAGGAGGTCGACCAGCCGTCGGATGAGACGGGTCTTGGCCTGTCCGCGTTCTCCGAGGACGATCATGTCGTGGCCGGCGAGGATGGCCCGCTCCAACGCAGGGACGACCGTCTCGTCGTAGCCGACGATGCCCGGGAACAGGTCGTCGCCGGCTTCGATACGTCGGAGCAGGTTCTCCCGCAGCTCCTCTTTCACCGGCCGGTCCAGCCAGCCGGAGTCCCGGAGCTCACCGACGGTGCCCGGTTTCGTCATGGCCGCCACCCTACGCGCCGTCGGGAGATAGGCGCCTGCCACCGCAGCGGACCGGTAGCCTGGTGGACCCACCGTGCGTCGTCTCGCCGTCGTCTCCGTGACCGCCCTCGTCCTGGCAGCCTGCCTGCCCGGGACGGTACCGCCCGTCCCGGCGGAGTCCGACGTCGCCGCCACCACGTCGCCGCCGCCGACGGCCGACCCCCCTGATCCGCCGCCGCCCGTCTGCCGCCGCGGCTCGGTGACGGGCACCGGCGTCGAGCTCCTGCGGTTCGGAGATCCGGTCCGCCGCTCGGTCGCCGTCTCGGCCCGGATGTTCTCCTGCGCCGACCGGGTGGTGATCGTCCCCGCCGACGACTACGCCGCCATGACCGCCGCCGCCCCCGTCGCCGTCGACATGCAGGCCCCGCTCCTGCTCACCCGGCCCGGGGCGGGTCGACTCGTCGCCGCCGAGGTCGCCCGGCTGGGCGCCACCGAGGTGGTCACCGTCGGCGACCCCGCGCCCCTGCCGCCGGGCGTCCCCGCAGAAGCGATGCGCCTCCGGCCCGGCGGGGTGGCGGACACCCTGGCCCGGCTCGCCGGCCTCGACGGCGCCGCCCCCCACGAGCTGGCCGCGGCGTTGGCGGCTCGGCCGCCGACCGGTGGACCCGTCCTCGTCGCCCCGGTCACCGATCCCGCCGGGGCGCTGCCCGCCGCGGTGGCGGCGGCGGTCACCGGAGGACGTCTCCTCCTGGCGGACCCGTCCGATGTGTGGGGGGACGCCACGTTCGGGATGTCCCTCCGTGCCGCCCGGCCCGACCAGGTGGTCCTGGTCGGGCTGTTCGACGGGGACGCCCTCCGCCAGGTCGAGACGGTGCTGACGTCCGAGCCGCTCCCCGGAGGAGGCTGGCGGCTGCTGCCGGGACGGAGGTTGGTGGCCTTGTACGGCAACCCGCTCACCCCCAACCTGGGGGTGCTGGGAGAACAAGGCCCGGAAGAGTCGATCGAACGTCTCCGTCCCCTGGTGGAGGCGTACGGCGTCGACGGGGTGCCGACGGTCCCCGCCTTCGACATCATCGCCACCGTCGCCGACGCCCGACCCGGAGCCGACGGCGACTATTCGGCGGAGACCCCGATCGAGGTGTTGGAACCGTGGGTCGACGCCGCCCGTCGTGCAGGCGTGTACGTGATCCTCGACCTCCAACCGGGGCGCACCGACTTCCTCACTCAGGCCCGCCGCTACGAAGAGCTCCTCCGCCAACCCCATGTGGGCCTCGCCCTCGACCCCGAATGGCGTCTCCGCCCCGACCAGGTGCATCTGCGCCAGATCGGGTCCGTGGACGCAGCCGAGGTGAACGAGGTGGCGGGATGGCTCGCCGAGCTGGTCCGCCGGGAACGGCTCCCCCAGAAGCTGCTGCTCATCCACCAGTTCAAGCCGTCGATGATCACCAACCGGGAACGCATCGTCACCCCGCCGGAGCTGGCCGTCGTCATCCAGATGGACGGCCAGGGACCCCTCGCCACGAAGTACTCGTCGTACCGGGTCATCACCGGGAACCGGCCGCACCCACGCTGGTGGTGGGGGTGGAAGAACTTCTACGACGAGGACTCACCGGTGGCCACCCCCGAGCAGGTCCTCGGGCTCGAACCGGTCCCGGTCTTCGTCAGCTTCCAGTGACGTCGAAGTCGGTGGGGAGGGTCGGGTCCTGGTGGTGGGCGAACATCCGCCGGATCTGGGCGGCGGTCGCCCGACCGGTGGAGAGCTCCGGAAGCTCGTCGACGGTGAACCAGCCCACGGCGGAGGTCTCGTAGCTCCCGGCCGGTTCGCCGCCGACGAGGTCACACAGAAAGAACAGGAGATAGCTGTGGTGGGGGGCCGGAGGGTGGTCGTGGAGCCGCTTGTCGTAGACGCCGGCCAGCTTCCGGGCACGCACCCGGTACCCGGTCTCCTCGAAGGTCTCCCGCTCCGCAGCCGCAGCCGGTGACTCGCCGACGTCGATCCATCCGCCCGGCAGCGTCCACCGGCCGTCGGCCACCTCCCGCACCATGAGGATCCGGTCCTGGTCGTCGAAGGTCGCTGCCCGACAGATCACCTTCGGCGTCACGTAGCCTCCGGCACCGGCGAACAGCTCGGCGACCGAGACGACGTCACCCGACGGGAAGGCGGCCATCTCGGCGGCGATCTCGGCGACCCGTCGATAGCGCTGGCGGTCGAACTCGTCGTCGCCGAACTCGAGGCCGGTGTGGGCGAGGGCTGCGAGTTCCTGGGCCCACCGGAGCAGAGGGGGACGACGGTCATCGGGCATGGTGGCCCCAGGCTACGGGACCCACGTCGGTACCATCCAGCGTCTGTCGATGGGAGCGCCGTGACCCGTTTCGCCTACTTCTGCGGCCACGAACAGTGGCAACCCGAGGTGCTGGTTCGCCACGCCCGACTCGCCGAAGAGGCCGGGTTCGACATGCTGGTGGTCTCGGAGCATTTCCATCCCTGGGTGGACGACCGCTCCGCCGCCGGGTTCGCCTTCTCGACCCTGGGGGCGATGGCGATGGTGACCGACCGTGTCGCGTTCAGCACCGGCGTCGCCACTCCCCTCTTCCGCTACCATCCCGCCCTCGTCGCCCAGGCCGCCGCCACCGTTGATCGACTCACCGGAGGCAGGTTCCAACTCGGGGTGGGCACCGGGGAGAACATCAACGAGGGACCCCTCGGGTACGAGTTCCCTCCCTACGCCGAACGAGCGGCCCGCATGCGCGAAGCCCTGCGGATCATGCGCCGTCTCCTCGACGGCGAAAAGCTCACCTTCGAAGGCCGCTACTACCGAACCGACCGGGCGAAGCTGTACTCGCCCCCGGTGGGTCGTGTCCCGATCCGCCTGGCGGCGGGGGGACCCAAGTCGGCCACCCTCGCCGTCGAGGAGGCCGACGGGCTGATCACCTCGGTGAAGGATCCGGCGGAGACCTTCGAACGGGTCCTCCGACCTGCCCGTGCCGCGGCAGCCGACCGGGGGCGGCCCGACCCGGAGGTGCTCGCCACCCGATGGGCGATCTACGCCCGTGACCTCGACGAGGCCTGGGAGGCGATGTATTCGTGGCGCGGCCTCCGCGCCCCGGGTCGGCTCCATGCCGTCGACCCCGAGGAGCTCCGCCGACGGGCCGACACGCTGTCCCGGGATGAGGTCCTGGGTCGCTACCCGGTCGTGTCCTCCGTGGACGAGCTGGTGGAGGTGTACCGACCCCTCGTCACCGACCTCGGGGCGGACATCGTCACGTTGCAGGTCGCCGGGACCGACCAGGAGTCCCTGATCGGCCTGATCGGCGCCGAAGTCCTCCCCCGCCTTCGACGGCTCACCGAGTGATCGCTTCGACGGCGACCACGGCCGCCTGGTAGAGCTCCGGGCTGACCCGGTCGAGAGAGACGACGGCTCGGAAGGACGCCTCGGCGCCCCGCATCGCCTCGAGGACGGTGGCGGCGTCACCTCCCGACGTCGACAGCACCTTGTCGGCTTCCTGGGCCAGTCGGGGAACGAGTGCCTCGGCGAAGGAGGCGACCACGTCGACCGCCCAACCCGAGTCGTCGGCGACGGTGACGATCCGACGGAAGGAGGCGTCTTTGGCCTGGTACACGTTCACTTCGGCGAACGACCGGCCCCCGGCGACGAAACGGCGTACGTCGCCGACCCGCAGCGCCGCCGGCCCCACCCCGAGGGTGTCGGCCATCCCGGTGGTGAACTCCGACCAGAAGTTGATGCCGACGTCGAGGCCCCCCGACCGATAGACATCGGCCACGTCGGCCAGGTCCGCCCCTTCGGCGAGCGCCACGAGACTCCACTGTTCGGCGGGGACGAGGGTGGCCGCCTCGTCGAACCGTCCTTCGGCGAGGGCGCCGAGGAGCCGCTGGACCGCCTCCTCGGGGCTGGGGGACACGAGCACCGTGCCGACGGGGGCCGCCGCCGTCGTCGACTCGACCCGGGGCGCATCGCAGGCGGCGAGGACCAACGCCACGGCCATCGCCGCCGCACCGACCGACACGACCCGCCTCATCCGGCCAGCCTCCCCTCCGTCCAGACGAGACGCCGCCGAGCCGGGTCGGAGAGACCGAGGCGCCGGTACAGCCCGGCCAGGTACAGCCATCCGCCGGCTTCGGCGACCCACCGCCACGGATCCGAGAAGGCACGGTCGAGCACCCCGGACCAGTAGGGCTTCGGACCCGTCGGGAAGTCACCGGCGAAGGGCCAGAGGAAGATCGCCGTCGACGTCCACATCCCGTCGGCGAGGAGATGGAAGAACATCCCGACGGCGAGGGCGAGGAGACGCCGGCGTCGCACTCCGTGGCGGAAGAACACGAGGGCCGCCACCACGACGAGGCTGGGGGCCGCCAGGGTGTGGGACCACAGCTCGCCGCTGGAGTACCGGTCGGCGAAGACGACGGTGCCGAGGGGCAGGTCGACGAGGTCGGGGAGCAACGCCCCCGCCGCGAGGTACCGGACGTCGACGCCGGGGTCCCGGAAGATCCACCGAAACCCGAAGAGGGCGACGGCGACGTGATAGCCGATCATGCGTCGAGGGCGGCGTTGGCCAGGGCGTCGGCGACTGCGTTCTCGGCCCGGGGAACGTGTTCGAGGCGGACTTCGGGGAAGCGGGCGATCAGTTCCCGGACCCGTTCGTAGAGGGGCTTCAGGTTGGGAGATTTCACCCGGTAGCTGCCTTCGAGCTGACGGATGAGGAGCTGGGAGTCGGCCCGCAGCACCACCAGGTCGGGGTGGAACCGTTCCGCCGTCTCGAGTCCTTCGATCACCGCCCGGTATTCGGCGACGTTGTTGGTGGTGACGCCGATGTCCCGACTCACTTCGGCGACCGCGCGCAGCCCTTCGTCGGTCACCCGGTACAGGGCGGCTCCGATCGCCGCCCTCCCCGGGTTGCCCCGGGAGGCTCCGTCGGTGTACAGGACGTAGGTTCCGGCCATCACATGACGAGGATCCGCCGACAGTGCACACACTGAGGCGGATCGGAGCGGGCTGCCTCGGCCTGTTCGGAAGGGGACAGGGTGAGGTGGCAGCCTCCGCACACCCCGTGTTCCAGCCGACCCACCGCCACCCCCTCTTTGTGCCGGCGGAGATCCTCGTACAGCTCGAGGAGGTCGTCGGGGACGGCGGCGACCATCTCGGATTTGCGGGCTTCCAGCCGGGCGAGGTCGGCGTCGATCTTCCGCCAGGTCTCGGCGATACGGGCCTCCAGCTCCTCCTCCCGGGCGGCGACCTCCTCCACCCGACGTTCGACTTCGGCCACCGCCGCCGCCAGTTCGTCCCGGCGGTCCAACAGCCCCAGGATCTTCTCCTCCAAGGCATCCCGCTGGCCCCGCAGCGACTGCACCTCGAGGCGCATGTGCTCCGTCTCCCGACTCGACATCCCGCCGGCGAACAGCCTGGTCTCGGTCTCGTTCAGCTTCGCCTCGAGGATGTCGAGCTCCCCTTGACCTTTGTCCAGTTCAAGGTCGAGGGCCCGGAGGTCGTCCCGGAGGCGCTGCAGTTCCCGACCGGTCTCCTCCCGTCTGGCGTGGGTTTGGCGGTACTCCTCCAGCTCCGGGAGGGACTGGCGGGTGTTGAGGAGACGGTCGATTTCGATGTCGACCTCTTGGAGGTCGAGGAGGTCGGACAGGATCATGCGGGTGGCAGAGTACCCCCTGAAACCGGATTCACCGCTTCACCGCCACGGGGTGGGGTCGTATCCGGTGAGGTCGACCAGTTCGGCCTCGCCGGCGGCCGTCGCCACGGCTCGGCGGAGGACGGCCATGCCGGGACGTTCGCTGGGGGCGTGACCGACGTCCACGACCGCCAGGCCGACGTCGGCGGCCTCCACCATCCGGTGATGGGACACATCTCCGGTGACGAGCACGTCGGCTCCTGCGGCGGCGGCGGCTTCGATGAGCGAAGACCCCGATCCGGGGACGACCGCCACCCGCCTCATCGGACCCGAGCCCGAAACCCGGGATCCGTCACCGAGACGCTCGGTCACCTCCGCGGCGAAATCGGCGAGGTCGACCTCCGAAGGGAGGTCACCGACCCGACCGACGAACCCGGCGTTGGCCGTGACCGGATAGACGTCGTAGGCGGGACGTTCGTAGGGGTGGGCGGCGACGAGGGCGGCGACGACCCGCTCCCTCCGTGCGGACGGCGCCACCATCTCGATACGCACTTCGGGTTCGCGAGAGGGCACCCCCAGCCTGCCCACCACCGGCGCCGACCCCTCCCCGGCGACGAAGGCGCCGGTCCCTTCGGTCCGGAAACTGCAGGCGGAGTAGGTACCGATCACCCCGCCACCGGCGGCGGCCATCGCCGCCGACACCGTCTCGACGGCTTCGGCGGGGACGAAGGTGACCACCTTGACCTGTTCGGCGGGGTCGGTGACGCCGAACCCTTCGGTGTCGACCAGCCCGACGGCGTCGGCGAGGGCGTCGGCGACCCCTCCCGGCGCGACGTCGAAGGAGGTGTGTGCGACGGCGAGGCAGACCCCGGCCCGGGCGAGCCGCCACGCCCGACCCCGGGGTGAAGGCCCGGCGACGAGCCTGGTGGTGGGGCGGAACAGCAGAGGGTGGTAGGTGACGAGGAGGTCCACCGGTTCGGATTCGACGGCCGTGACCACGACGTCGGTGACTTCGTGGCACACCCCCACCCGGCGGAGCTCGACGGCGGGGTCGCCGAGCTGGAGACCCGACGGGTCCCATCCGGCGGCGTCGGTCCAGGGGGCGACGATGCCGAGACGGTCGAGGAATTCACCGATGTTCACGGGCCGGATGCTAGGGGCCCCGACGGAGGGCGGTGGGCGTTGACGGGTTCGAACCGCCGACCTCTTCCTTGTAAGGGAAGCGCTCTTCCAGCTGAGCTAAACGCCCTGGCGGCCCCATGTTACGTATCAGCGGGATCTGGTTCATGTCGCTCTGTCGACAAGCTCCTCAACTTTCTCCTTGACGACGCCGATACGGGGACTACGGCGCCGGGAGGACACGGAGAGGGCGCCCGTAGCGATGGAGGCACACACTGGCGATGAAAACACCCCGAATGAACGGCTTCGACGCCAGCGACGAGACCGTTCGACGCTACCTCGACGGCATCGGGTCCTTCGAGCTGCTCACCGCGGAGGAAGAGGTCGCCTTGGCGAAGGCGATGGAACGTGGCCGCAAAGCCGAGGCCGCCCTCGCCGAGCGTTCCGGTCTGAGCCGGGCTGAACGCCGGAAGTTGGAACGGGCCGCAGAAGAGGGTCGAGCGGCCCGCCGTCGGTTCATCCAGGCGAACCTCCGCCTCGTCGTCTCCATCGCCAAGCGATACCAACACTCGGGCCTTCCGTTCCTCGACCTGATCCAGGAGGGGAACCTGGGCCTGATCCGTGCGGTGGAGAAGTTCGAATACCGGAAAGGCTTCAAGTTCTCCACCTACGCCACCTGGTGGATCCGCCAGGCCATTACCCGCGCCATCGCCGACAAGAGCCGGACCATCCGAGTCCCCGTCCACATGATGGACACGATCGGACAGGTGCAGAACGCCGAAGCCGACCTCCTGAAACGGCTGGGCCGTGCCCCCACCGACGAAGAGATCGCCGACGAGGCCGGGCTCGACGTCGCCAAGGTGGCGGAGGCGAAACGGGTCGCCCCCGAGCCGCTCTCCCTGTTCGAGCCCGTCGGCGACGACTCGGCGGTGCTCGGTGACTTCATCGAGGACGAAGACTCCACCCTGCCCTTCGAGACGGTCCTCATGAACCTCCGCCTCGACGACCTCGAGGATTTCTTGGACCAGCTCAACGAGCGGGAACGCACCGTCATCGAGATGCGGTACGGCCTCGGCGGCACCGAACCGAAGACCCTCGACGAGGTCGGCCGACACTTCAACGTCACCCGGGAACGGGTCCGCCAGATCGAATCGAAGGCGATCGCCAAGATGCGTGAGAGCCGGGCCCGCATCCGCAAACTGAAACGGGTCGCCGCCTCCTGACCGACGGCTCGTCGCGGCGGGGACGGCGTTGGGGACCTACGGCACCGCACCGTTCGCCGGCCGCCTGGAGACCGGTCCCGTCAAGGAACCAGCCATCCCGACCCGCCGGTGAGCCGATCCGCGGACGGTGGGCCCCACGAACCGGCCGGATAGTCCTCGGGAGCTTCGGGCAGGTCGAGCACCGGAGCGAGGATCCGCCAGGCCTCTTCGACTTCGTCGGCCCGGACGAACAGGGTCTGGTCGCCGCAGAGGATGTCGGCGAGGAGGGTCTCGTAGGCGCCTGGCAGCTCACCGAACACGTCCGCGTAGCGGAAATGGAGGGTCCGGGTGCGGAGGACGAAACCTTCGCCGGGCTGTTTCACGTCGAAGGCGAGGTCGAACCCTTCGTCGGGCTGCAGGGTGATGTAGAGGACGTTGGCGTGGACCTGACAGGCCTCGTCGGTGTCGAAGAGGCACACCGGCGGCTCATGGAACGACACCGCCACCTGGGTGAGTTTGCGGGGCAGACGCTTGCCCGCCCGGACGACGAAGGGCACACCCTTCCAGCGCCAGTTGTCGATCTCGAAGCGGAGCGCGGCATAGGTCTCGGTCGTCGAGTCCGCAGCCACCCCCTCTTCCTCCAGGTAGCCGGAGACGGTGACGTCGTCGATCCGGCCTCGGGTGTATCGACCCCTCACCACCCGGTCGGCGGCGAGGGGATAGATCGCCCGGAGCACCTTCACCTTCTCGTCGCGGATCGACGACGCTTCGAGACGAACCGGCGCCTCCATCGCCACGAGCGACAGGACCTGCAGGGCATGGTTCTGGACGATGTCGCGGATGATGCCCGCCTTCTCGAAGTAGGCGGCGCGCCCTTCGATGCCCAGAGACTCGGCGACGGTGATCTGAACCGCCTCCACCCGGTCGCGGTTCCACACGCTCTCGAACAGGGTGTTGGCGAACCGGAACGCCAGGAGGTTCTGGACCGTCTCTTTGCCCAGGTAGTGGTCGATCCGAAAGATCTGGGATTCGTCGAACCATCGGTGGATCAGGCCGTTGAGCCTCTTCGCCGATTCGAGGTCCCGCCCGAAGGGTTTCTCCACCACCAGCCTCGTCCACCCCGAGCTGCGGTGCAGCCCAACCGACCCCAGACCTTCCACGGTGTCGCCGAACACCGTCGGTGGGAGGGCGAGGTAGAACACCCGGTTGCCGACGAGTCCGCCATCCCCTTCGATCTCCCGGATCCGTTCGGCGAGCGCCCCGAATCCGGCCGCCACCGGCTGGTATGCGAGATGTTCCTCGCACCATCGTGCCGCCTCGTCGCCGTCGATCCCTGCGTTCACCAGCGCCTCGGTGGCGAGTTTCCGATACTCGGCGTCGGTCAGGTCGCGGGTCGCCACCCCCAGCACCTTCCCCACGTCGGCGAAGTTCCGCCGGCGCAGCAGCCGGTAGTAGGAGGGAAGGAGTTTGCGCCGGGTGAGGTCGCCCGTCGCCCCGAAGATCACCAGCAGGTACGGCTCGATGGGGACGGTGTCGGCCCAGGCCCGGGCAGTCACGACAGCGCCTCCACACACGCCGCCAACCCTTCGGCCACGTCCCCGCCGAGGTCGACACGGAGCACCCTCCGGCCCGCCGCCACCAGGGCCCGATGATCCCCGGCTGCCTGGGCGGCGATGAGACGTCCGAAGGTGAACTCGGTCTCGGGCACCGCCACATCTCCGGCCGGCCGGTCGACGAACTGGACGAACAGGCCCCCGTCGGGCCCTCCCTTGTGGAGCTGTCCCGTGGAGTGGAGGAACCGGGGA
Source organism: Acidimicrobiia bacterium (assembly GCA_015488325.1). Classification (GTDB taxonomy): domain Bacteria; phylum Actinomycetota; class Acidimicrobiia; order Spongiisociales; family ZC4RG35; genus S012-128. Next base: position 23,208 of record WFOA01000146.1, read on the forward strand.
CCGTAGCCCAAGGTGGTGGCGAACCCGGTCCGTTCCCCCACCACCGCCCGGAACCGCCCGAGGAGCTCGTCGGTGACCGGCGTCGGTGCCACGAACGCCTGCAACGCGACGTACGAGCCTGCGGATCCCGCACCGAGGAACCGGGCGAAGACCTCGGCGAGGTCGTCGACGCCGGAACGGACCGCCTCCGTGCCGGAGAGGTCACGGCCACCAGCCATGGCCTGTCGGGCCAGCTCCTTCGCCGCCTCCACGTCGGGTTGGTCGAAGGGATGGACGCCGAGGATCTCGGCGGCGGCGGCGGTCGCCAGCTCTGCCCGCAGCATCTCGGCGGCCAGCTCGAAGGGGTCGTCCAACACGATGCTCACCAGCGGATGGCCATCGACCGCCGCGGTCGGAACCGGGTCCGCCTCGCCGTCCAGGCGGTACGACACGAATTGGCGGTCGGGCCCGTACCGACCGCGGATCGGTTCACCCACCACCGGGACGATGCCGGTGCCGTCCTTACCGAGACTCTCGGCGACGAGCTGTTCCAGCCAGGCCGGGAAGGCCCTGAGGGTGTCGGACACGAAGAAGGTGAGTTTGTCCCTCCCGGTGGTGGCGAACAGCCCCCACCGAGCCCCCAGGTCGATCGTCGCCTCCGACGGATGGAGCCTCGCCCGGGCTGCCAGGTCGGCTGCCCGGTCCAACAACCCGGCGGGGTCGATACCGATGAGGGCGGCCGGGACCAGGCCGAACGGGGTGAGGGCCGAGTACCGCCCGCCCACGTCGGGGGGAGCCGTCACCAGGGCCCCGAATCCCCGGTCGGTGGCGAGTTCGGCGAGAGGGGTACCCGGGTCGGTCACCGCCACGAACCGGTCTCCTCGCCCCCCGGCATGGGCCCACAGGGTCCGAAAGAACGAGAGGGTCTCCAAGGTGGTACCAGACTTCGACGAGATCACGAACACCGTCCTCGTCGGGTCGATCCGGTCGAGGAGCGAGGCGACCGTGTCCGGATGGGTCGAGTCGAGGACGGTGAGCCGGGGACGGCCGGGCTGGGATCCCAAGACGGCGGCGAACACCTCCGGGGCGAGGCTGGAGCCTCCCATCCCGGCCAGGACGACGTCGTCGGCGTCGTCGCCGAGGCGGGCCACCGCCTCCAACTCGCCGAGACGGGCCCGCATCGTCTCGTGGAGCCGCAACCAGCCGAGTCGGTTGGCGATCTCGAAGGTGGGGAGATGCGACCACACGGTGGGGTCTTCGGCCCAGATCCGGGACACGAGGCGACGCCGATGCCAGCGCCGGTAGACGGCCCGCAACCCCGGTTCGTATCTCTCGGGATGATGCGCTTCGACCCGCATGGGCTCCTCCCTGCGACCGGCCGAGTATGACAGCCTGTCGGAGGTAGACGGTCGTGACCGGGGTCCGTTCCGACGACGAAACGGCCGGCCGGCCCCGTCAGCGCGCCGCGACCCGGACCGGCGGATGCCTCTCCGTCCCGTTGGCCACATGACCTCGGCGCCGCTTGCTACCGTCCCCCGTCATGGCATCCACGACCCGGATCGAGGCGGATCTGCTCGTCCCAGGGCGGGGCGAGCCGGTCGACGAGGGGACGGTCGTCATCGAAGGGGAGACGATCGCGTACGCCGGACCGACCCGGCTGGCGCCCGACACCCCCGGGGCCGCCGTCGTCCGTGTCCCCACGGTGATGCCGGGGATGTGGGAGACCCACGCCCACTTCCTGGGCCTGCGAACGGCCAACATCGAGGCGCTGGCGACGATGTCACCCCATGTGGGGGTCCTGCGGGCGGCCCGATCTGCGGAACGGCTCCTCCGGGCCGGTTTCACCAGCGTCCGCGAGGTGGGGGGCTACGGCACCTTCCTCGCCCAGGCCGTCGAGGAGGGGACCTTGGAGGGTCCGACCATCTACGCGGCCGGCGCCTTCCTGTCCCAGACCGGAGGGCACGCCGACATCCACGCCCTCGGCGAAGGCCACGTCCGGGACCTCTTCGAGCGCCATTTCGGAGCCCACAGCCTGTGCGACGGTCCCGACGACTGTCGGCGCCAGGTTCGCCGCCAGCTCCGCCTGGGGGCCAAGGTGATCAAGGTGTGCGCGTCGGGCGGAGTGATGAGCCAGATCGACCATCCGATCCACCAGCAGTTCTCGACCGAGGAGCTCGCCGCCATCGTCGACGAGGCTGCCCGGGCAGACCGGGTCGTGGCGGCCCACTGTCACGGCAAGCCGGGGATCATGGCCGCCCTGCGGGCAGGCGTCCGCACGATCGAGCACGGGACCTTCCTCGACGCCGAAGCCGTCGAGCTGATGGCAGAGACCGGGGCGGTTCTGGTGGGCACCCGTTTCATCGTCGAATACCTCGTCGAGATGGGTCGAGCACGGGGGATGCCCGCCTACGCCTACGAGAAGATCGTCGCCATCGCCGACCGCCACGCCGAAGCCCTGAGGCTGGCCATCGAGGCCGGGATCCCGATGGCGGTGGGCACCGACATCTTCGTCGTCGACGAGGTGGGACGGAACGGGGAGGAGCTGGCTCTGCTCACGCGCCTGGGCATGAGCCCCCTCCAGGCCATCGAAGCGGCCACCGCCAACGGGCCGCTCACGGTGGGGCCCCAGGCTCCACGCAGCGGCGTCCTCGAAGCCGGATACGACGCCGACGTGATCGCCGTCGACGGCGACCCGGTCGCCGACGTGAGCATCCTCGCCGACCCGGAACGGATCACCCACGTATGGAAGAACGGACGTCTCGTCTCCCCGTGAGCGCGTCGACCACGAACGCCCCCGGGGACAGCGTCACCGACCCGCAGACCCCGGCGGCGATCGCTCGGCGGATGGCGCGCGACGGGACCGTGGCGATGGCGGTCGGGTCCCTCGCCGCCGGTCTCGCCGCCTACGGATTCCAGGTCCTCGGTGGACGCACCCTCGGCGACGAGGGTTTCGCCCCCGTCGCCGCCCTCCTGTCGGCCCATTCGCTCATCCTGGCCGTACTCCTCACCCCGGTGGAGCTGCTCACCGTACGCCGTCTCACCCTGGCTCGAGGGGGAGCCCCCGACGCCCACGACCGGCGTTCGATCTCGGTGACGATCGTCGTCGCCCTCGCCGCCATGGTGGGTTTCGTCGCCGCCACCCTCCAGCGCTTCTTCGGCGGCGACGTCACCTTCGTCGCCATCGGCGCCGCCATCGTCGGCGCCCATGCCCTCTTCGCCCTGGGTCGGGGCGCGCTGGCGGGCCGGGGCCGCTACCTGGCCTACGGGGTCGCCAGCGGCGGCGCAGCCACCCTCCGTCTGCTGTTGGTGCTTCCTTTCCTCCGGGACGCCTCCCCTACCGTCTTCGGTTGGGCGGTGGCGGTCCCGCCCATCCTCCTGCTCCTGGCCCTCCGTCCCTTCCACGCCTCCGCCGGGCTGGCCCGGGTCCCACCCCGCTCGGGCTCGGGAGCGCTGATGGCGGGGTTCGTCCTCGCCGGCGCCATCTCCCAGGCCTTCGTCCTCACCGGTCCCCTCGTGGCCGGCGCCCTCGAGTCCGACCCGGCCCGGGTGGCTTCGGTCGTGTCGGTCGTGTTCGTCACCTTCTCCCTGGCCCGGGCACCGCTCCTCTTGGCGCAGAACCTGGCGGCACGTCTCCTCGCCGGGTTGACGAAGCTCGTCGCCCAGGACCAGCGCCGTGAGCTGCGCCGCTGGTCGCACCGGCTCGGGGCCGCCGGTCTGGTCCTCGCCCCCGTCGCCTACCTGTTCGGGGCGGCGGCGGGGCCGCCGGTGATCGAGCTGCTGTTCGGCCCCGACTTCCGGCCGTCGGCCACCGTCGCCGGTCTGGCGGTCGCCGCCTGTGCCCTCGCCGCCGCCTCGATCTTCTTGGATCAGGTGCTCATCGCCCTCGGAGCGACGGGGAAACTGGCGGCGGCGTGGACGCTGGCGCTCGGTGTGGGGGCAGTCACCCTGATGGTCTCTCCGGGGGATGCCGCCACCAGGGTGACGGCGGCGGTCCTCACCGGCGAGCTGGCCGCTCTCGTCGCCGTCCTGGTGGCGGCGGAGCTGGCGGGACCCGAAGCCCCCGACTCGGGGTACGACCTGGTCAAACGGGCGATGGACATGACCCTGGGCAGCGTCCTCATGGCGTTGACCCTGCCCCTACAGGTGTTGGTGGCGGCGGCGGTGCGGCTCGACTCCCCCGGGCCGGTGCTCTTCCGTCAGGAACGGGTCGGCAAGAGCCGTCGCACCTTCACGATGATCAAGTTCCGGTCGATGCAGGCGGGAGTCGGCGACCAGCCCCTCCGGGAGCATCTCGCCCGGGTCGCCGACGTGGGTTGGATCGACCCCGACCGCCATGGCACCGGTCCCGCCCTCTGGATCGACGACGATCCCCGGGTGACCCGGGTGGGCCGCTGGTTGCGGGCCACCTCCTTCGACGAGCTGCCCAACCTGTGGAACGTGATCCGGGGTGACATGTCCCTGGTGGGTCCCCGACCCCTCGTCCCCGAGGAGGCCGACCTCCTCGGCCCGGAGGCTCAGGCCCGTCATCGGGTCCGGCCCGGAGTCACCGGCCTCGCCCAGGTCATGGGTGGTTCGTCCCTCACCTACCCCGAACGGGCCTACTGGGATCTCTACTACGTCGAGCACCGCTCGCTGCTGCTCGACCTCTGGATCTTGCTGCGGACGCCCCTCGCCGCCCTCGGACGCCGCCCCCGGATCAGCCGCCCGTCGTCGTAGTCGAGCTCGGCGTCGTGGTGGTCGAGGCGGGAGCGGTGGTCGACGTGGTCGAGGTGGTCTCGGGCGGGGTCGTCGGGTCTTCACCGAATCCGCAGGCTTCGGCGGCGGCGGTGAGCCCGTACTCGATCCGGGCGGCTTCGGGGTCGGTGATGGCCAGCTGCACCGCCTCGCGGATCTTGTCGACGTCGGGGATCGGGTAGCGGTCGGAGGTCCTTCCGACGATCCAGTCGGGCGGCCCGAATCCGACGACCAGCGCATCGGTGGCGTCGACGTCGCCGGCCAGCTCGATGAGGTCGGGCAACAACTCGATGGGGATGTCGGTGAGGACGTTCTCCTCGACGGTCCGCAGCAGGGCGGGGAGCCCCCGGAGCAGGCTGGGGACGTCGACCTGGGCGGCGAGGGCGGTGAGGAAACAGCGCTGACGCCCCATCCGGTTGTAGTCGCTGCTCTGGCGGCGGCTCCGCACGTAGGCGAGGGCCTCGGTCCCCGACAGATGCTGGACTCCCGCCTCGATCCGGATCGACACGGTGGTGCCGTCCTCTTTCGGATAGGTCGGATCGACCACCGTCTCGGGGATGTACATGGTGACACCGCCGAGGGCATCGACCACGTCGACGAAGGCTTGGAGGTTCACCAGCACGTAGTAGTCGATCTCGATGCCCGACAGGCCTTCGATCATGGTCCGGATCGCCGCGGCTCCCGGGTTCGAACCGGGGAACAGGTCGGGCCGGTCGAGACCGAAGGCGTACACCTCGTTGAGGATCCCGCTGTAGGCGGTGAACTCGGACCCGTCGGGAAAGCTGAGCCGCTTCAGGTTGCGGGGGAACCCGAACAGCGCCACGTCGCCGTCGGTGAGGTCGATGGAGACGAGGATCATCGTGTCGGTCCGGATCCCCCGGCGGCCCGGCCCGGCGTCACCCCCCAGCAGCAGGACGTTGAGTCGCTCGCGGCCCTCCCAGGGGACGCTGGTGGTCGTGGTGGTGGGCAGGGTCGTGACGGTGCTCGGGGTCGGTTCGGTCCCTTCCGAGCCTTCGGTCGCCGATGGCTCGACACCGCCGGTCGTCGGGGTCCCGCCGACGGCGGCGACCCGGTCGGCGTCGTCACCGCCGAAGACGGAGGTGAGGACCGTGTAGGTGCGGAACTGACCCCACCCCACGGCGACGTGGGGGACGGCGACGAAGAGGAGGAGGGCGAACAGGATCCCTGACCGGGCGACGCCGCCCGCCCCCTGCCAGGCGTCCCACACGGCGAACAGGCGAAACAGCGCCAGGGCCACGTTGAGGACGAGCAGCCCCAACAGCACCTGGGGATCCACCAGCCATCGGGCGAGCTGTGACGGCCCGACCACCGCGGCGGCCGCCACCGCCGTGAGGACGACGACCACCACCCGGAACATCCACACGGCGACACGTCCCCGTCCTTCGACGAGCTGTCCCCAGCCGGGGATCACCGCCGAGCGGACCGCGGCGGCCAGGGGTGTGATGCGGATTCGGCGCCCCCGTCCGGTCATGGTCCGTGGAGATTAGGGGGACGCGGACACCCTCCGGGGGAACCGGCTTCGGTGCGGCCAAGAGCACCGGCCATGGTCTCAGGGTCACCCGGCGCCCTGGTGGGTGGCGTCGGCGATCATCGACTGTTTCAGTTGCCACAGACGCGGGCTGAGCGACACGTGGTAGATGTGGGGGTTGACCAGCCTCCGCACCCCGGGGTCCAACAGTGCGAGGTCCGCTTCCCGTCGGGCCCGTGCCGCTTCGATCCCACCGAGCCGGTCACCGGGTCGCCCCGGTTCGCGGATGGTGACGGCGAGCTCCTCGATCCGTGACACCCGTTCGGCGGGGAGGAACCTGGAGACGGCGGGGAGGCTGGGATGGTGGAGCGTGAGGGGCGGGGTCGGCTCTTCGTCCTGGAGGGTCATCAGGTCGGCGGTGGCCCTCCCCCGCTCGTCGTAGACCCGCCAGAGGCGTTTCGCCCCCGGGTTGAGCACCTTCGCCGGGCTGTCGGAGATCTTCACCGCGGGCCGCCAGGCCCCGTCGTCCCGGACCGCCACCAGTTTGTAGACACCGTCCAGGCTCGGATGCCCCTCCGACGTCGCCATACGGGTCCCCACCCCGTAGGCGAGGCGCCCCATCAGCGCGTCGGCGTCGACGCCGTACCGGGGTGCCTCCTCTTCGATCTGGGCGAGGATCTGCCAGATCGCCAGCTCGTCCAGGTTGGACGAGAGCACGATCGTCGTGTCGTCGAATCCGGCGGCGTCGAGCATCCGGGCCGCCTGGATCGCCAGGTAGGCGAGGTCGCCGGAGTCGAGCCGGATCCCGACGGGGCGGTGACCCCGCCTCCGAAGCTCCTCGAAGACCTCGATCGCGTTCGGAACCCCCGACTCCAAGGTGTCGATGGTGTCGACCAGGAGGAGGCAGTCGTCGGGATACACCTCGGCGTAGGCCCGGAAGGCGTCGATCTCGTCTCCTCCCAGCGCCAGGAACACCTGCACCATCGAGTGGGCGTGCGTCCCCTTCGCCGGGTAGCCGAGCCGAGCCGACTCGCCCACGTTGGAGGAGAAGCGGGCGCCACCGACGAGCGCCGCCCTGGTGGCGGCGTTCGCCCCGAACCCGGCCGCTCTCCGCATCCCGAACTCCAGCACGGTGCCTCCTCGGGCCGCCTCGGCCACCCGGGAGGCTTTGGTGGCGATGAGGGTCTGGTAGTTGAGGTGGTTGAGGAGCGGTGTCTCCAGGATCTGGCAGATCGCCAAGGGACCTTCGGTCATGGTGATGGGGGTGTCGGGGTGCACCACCCGCCCCTCCGGTACCCCCCGCAGGGCGATGGCGTCGAACCCGCCGACGTCACCGAGCCAGGAGAGGAAGTCTTCGGCGAACAGGGGGCCGCCGGTCACCGACCGGTAGCTTCGGAGCACGTCGAGTTCCGCCTCCCCGAAACGTACCGCCTCGACCCAGTCCAACAGGTCGCCCATCCCGGCGTTGATGCAGTACCCGGCCTGGTGGGTGCCGTAGTCGGGATACGTCCGGAAGAAATGGTCGAAGCGGGCGAGCCGCTCGGCCAGACCCTGGCGGAAGTAGAGCTGCGCCATCGTGAGCTGGTAGAGGTCCGTGAACAGGATCCCGTGACTGAGGTCCATGACCGCCGAGGCTAGCGCCACCGAGATCGGCCTTTCGGCCGGGGACGAAACGTCCCCCAGCTCGTATCCTCGATGTCATGAGGAGCGACAAGGTGCACTACGACCGCGACACCGCCCTGGTGGTCGTCGACTGCCAGAACGACTTCGCCGACCCCCGGGGCAGCCTCTACGTGCAGGGCGGCGAAGAGGTCGTCGCCCGGTGCAACGCCGAGATCGTCCGGGCCGCCTCGGCAGGGGCGTTCGTCGTCTACACCCAAGACTGGCATCCCGAATCCACCCCGCACTTCGAGAAGGACGGCGGGATCTGGCCGGTGCACTGTGTGGCGGACACCTGGGGAGCCGAGCTGCATCCTCGGCTCCTGGTTGCGGGACCTTCGGTACGCAAAGGGGTGGGAGGCGAAGACGGCTACAGCGGCTTCACGGTCCGTGACCCCCTCACCGAGGCCACCTCCCCCACCGGGCTGGCGGATCTCTTGGCGGAGGCCGGGGTCGGCAAGGTGGTCGTCGTCGGACTGGCCCTCGACTACTGCGTCAAGGCCACCGCCATCGACGCCGTCCCGGCCGGGTTCTCGGCAGTCGTGCTCCGCGACGCCACCGCCGCGGTGAACCTGCAGCCGGGTGACGACGATCGGGCGGTCGAGGAGCTCGTCTCACAGGGCGTGGTCGTCGTCCGTTGAGCGGCGGAGGAGGCCGAGTCCCATCCGCAACCCCGAGTAGAGCACCAACACCCCGAAGAGGCGGCCCAAGACCCGAGCGTCCAGGGCCAGCGCCGCCGCGGCTCCGAAGGGAGCCGCCACCGCACCTGCCAGGCCCAACGTCAAGCTTTGGCGGAGGTCGACGGTCCCTCGCCGGACGTTGATCCGGGTGCCCGCCACCGCCGAGAAGGCGATGGCAAGCAGCGACGTGCCTTCGGCGGTGTGCTGGTCGAGGCCGAGCAGGAACACCATCGCCGGAACGAGGATCACCCCGCCTCCGATCCCGGCCACGCCGGCGGCCACCCCGGCGACGAACCCGATGGCGACGGCAGCCAGGACCGTCATCCCATCACCATGCGCACGCCGGCGACGACGAGGACGGCGGCGAAGACACCCTGGAGGGTACGGGGTGTGAGCCGATGCATGAGCCTGACCCCGTAGCTCGATCCGACCACGCCCCCGACGCCGAGGGTCACCCCGACCAGCCAATCCACCGAACCGGAGAGGGCGAACCGTGCGGTCCCGGAGAGGGCGATGACGAAGATGGCGGCGAGCGAGGTGGCGTGGGCTCGGTGGCGGTCGAGGCGCAACACCCAGATGGCGAGGGGGACGAGGACGATCCCTCCCCCCACACCGAAGAACCCTGCCAGCAGCCCCGCCGCCGCTCCCGCTGCCGCCGACGCCGGCGTCCACCGACTGCGATCATCCACCATGGATCCGATCCCAGGCGTAGAGGAAGGCCCCGGCGTTCCAGGCCTGCCCGGACGCTCCCCGGGGTCGGGCGTCGAGGTCGATCCATTCGTGGAATCCCCACGGGGCGTCGACGCCCACACGATTGGCCTGGGCCACCCGGCCCAGCAGGATCCGAGCCCGGCCGAGGTCGCCGGAGACGGCGGCCGCGGCGGCGTGGAGGGCACCGATGTACGGCCACGACGCCCCGTTGTGGTAGCGACCCGGCAGGTTGCGCCACCGTTCGGGGATGACGTGCTCCGCCGCCCGGATCCACATCCCGGACGGGTCGGACCCCCGGACCGGTTCGTCGAGGCATCGGGTGGGGTAGGGAACGGTCAGGTCGTCGAGGGCGTCGAGCACCTTCGTCCCCCGCTCCGTTTCGGCGACGCCGGAGAGGATCGCCAGCACGTTGGCGAGGGCGTCGAGCCGATCCACGATGGCGGCGTGGACGACGTGGCTGACGTAGTGACGACGCTCGCCCTGTGCCGACTCCCAGTAGGCGACGGGGAGGGCTGCGTGGGCGAATCCCCGGTCGTGGAGCTCGTCGGGACTGCGGTCGGGCTCCGGCCAGAACAGCAGGTCGATCCTCCACCGCAGGTCGTCGGGGTCGACCGGAGGCTCCACCCCGAGGAGGCGGGCGAGACGGTCGGCGTGGCGTGCCGCCCAGTAGTAGACGACGTTGAGGTGCAGGGTGCGCCCGGATCGGGTGAGGGCGGCGTCCATCCAGTCGGTCGACGGGGCAGCCGACACCAACCCCGAGCCGGTGACGTCCTGACAGGACAACCAGTCCATGCCGGCCACGATCGCCGGCCACCAGCGTTCCAGGCGGCCACCGTCGCCGGTGCTTTCTACGTAGGCTCCCGCCAGCACCACGAACCACGCCGTCGGGTCAACGGCTCCTCCTTCACCGAAGTCCCGGGTACCGCGCCGGGGGTCGACCACGGCGGCGATCTGGCCTCGCGGGGACGCCGTCTCGGCCAGCAGATCGAGGGTGTCGGCAACGGCGGAGACGAGCCGCTCGTCGTCGGTGGTGAGGGCGCCGAGACCGGAGATGGCGGCGTCCCGTGCCCAGACGACGCCGTAGTGGGCGAAGTCGGTGGAGGCGACGAACCCTCGGGGACCTGCACATGCCCGCAGCAGATCCCTCGACCGGACAGCGCATTCGTCGACCGACATCCGTCAGACCGCAGGAAGGGTCAACGTGAAGCGGCTGATCCCGTCGACGTAGGCGTATTCGAGGGTGCCGCCCATGAGCGTGGCGAGTTGCCGGGAAACCCACAGCCCCAACCCGACCGAGCCCCGCTCCGCCTGTGCCGCCGAGCCGGACCGGAACGGGGCGAACACCAGCTCCCGTTCCTCTTCGGGGATTCCGGGACCGTTGTCGCAGACGGTCACGGTGACGCCGTCGGCCGATTCGCCCAGTTCGATCCACACCTCGGGGCCGCCGTAGCGTCGGGCGTTCGTGAGCAGGTTGCGGAGAATCTGACGGACCCGGGTCGGGTCGCCGCAGGCGGGCCGCGCCTCGCCCCGCACCGGGATCCCCCCACCGACGCTCTCCACCGCGGTCTGGGCTTCGGCAGCAAGGTCGACCCGCTCCTCCGACACGACGAGCTGGCCGGCCTCGGCCCGGGCGACCACGAGGAGGTCTTCGACGATGGCGGCGGCGTCCATCGCCTGGGTGGCGATGAGCCCGACGAGTTCGGTCACCTCGTCGGGTTCGAGGGCGTCGCGGGCGTCCCGGAGGGTGACGGCCAACCCCACGACGGCGGTGAGGGGCGTACGGAGTTCGTGGCTGATGGTCGCCAGGTAGGTGGTACGGAACCTGCTGAGCTCCTCGAGCTCCCGGTTCTGTTCCGCCAGCTCTTCGGAGAGACGGCTCATCCTGATGGCGCCGGCCAAGACGGCGGCGAGGCGCTGTACGACCCAGAGGTGGACCTCGTCGAAGGCTCGAGCCTCGGTGGAGCCGAAGAACAGGAACCCGACCCGTTCCCCTCGAACGGCGAGGGGACACGAGATCGCCGAGACGATACCCTCGGCAGCGAGGAGGCGGGCAGGGTGACCTTCGGGCTTGTCGCGGGCGTACTTGCCGATGTCCCGTTCGATGTAGGGGCCCGTCTCGACGGGGAACGGGCCCCGTTCGGCGTCTCTCCGGTAGACGAATCCCGGCTCGATCTCCCTCCCCTCGTAGGTGGTGCGCACCCAACGGGTGACGAGGGCCATACCACCCTCCTCTACGGTGGCGAACTCCATCCGGTCGAAGGGCACGAGGTCACGGAGCCGGACGAAGACACCGTCGAGGATCTCGGAGACGTCCTCTTCACCGGCGACCGCCGCCGCCACATCCAGGAGCTGCCCACAGGCGACCAACCAGTGGGCCTCCGCTCGGCTTGTCTCGTCCATCTCCTCCCGCTCCATCGACCCATCCGCACCGGCGGGATTCGCCGGCGAGCCTAGTGCGTTAGAGCGGAGGGCTCAGCCACTCGAGCGAAGCGCTGCTCCCATGAGGCGGCGGAGCCGAGGCGATCCCGCAGCCATGCCGAGGGCGAGGGCGAACCGACCGTCGTCCTCCGTGGTCAACACCACGTGCTCCCCTTCGACCCGAAGCCGGAAACCGTCGTCTTCGGCGTGGACCCCCACCTCCGCCAACGGCCACGAGCCGATCTCGACGCCGGCGTCGCTGCGGATGGCGATCCGTTCTTCGTCGAGGTCGATCTCCACGTGGAGCGCCTGAGCCGGGTCGTCCTCCGGAAGTCGGAGCCAACCTTTGAACCGACCCATCTTCGCCTCCCATCATCTCCAGTTTGCCCACTCACAGTGTACACCAAAAGGTGATCTGCGCGCGGAGAGCGTTCACAGGAGGGTGAAGGCCGCCTGGGTCGCTGCCGCCCGCCGACGCCAATGGTCCAGGGCCGGAGCCAGCACCCGGTCGAAGGCCTCCAGACGTCGCACCCAGCGCGCCGCCAGCTCCGCCACGCCTTGGAGCACCCCTTCGGCGTCGTGGGCGAAGAGCTCCTCCAGCGCATACCGCCGCTCCCCCATCCGCATCCCCAAGCCGAGATCCGCGGCGAGGGCGGCGATGTCGTAGCGAGTCACGATGATCCCCGACCTGACGGGCGTCAACAGCGGGTCGAGGAAGTCCTCGTCGGAGCTCGGGTCGGGTGCGGACGGCACCGACCGATGATGGATCGACCCCTGCGCCGGAGGGCCCAGGCGGCGGGCCTCGTCCGTGACGAAGGCCACGGCCAGGTCCGCCCAGGCGGCGTAGGCTCCCCCCCGAGCCCGGACCGCCAAGAGGTAGGCAGGCAACCACGACGCCAGATGCTCCCAGAACAGGGCTCGTACCGCCTCTACGGCGAGCACCCCTTCCGCCTCGGAGGCGGCGTCTTCGCTCCGTTCCCGGAGGGAGGCGTAGAGACCGAGAAGGGCGGCGAGATGATCCGGCTCCGACCCCGGTTCTGCTCCCACCGCCCGCCAGAAGCCACCGACGATCTCCCGGGCCTGACCGCCGAGCCGTCCTTCGGGCCCGAGGTAGATGGAGGCGTAGGGCGGCAGGGAGAGGACGAACAGGGCGGTGTGCTCCTCTCGGTCGGGAACCTCCAACCCAAGGGCGGCGGCCACCGGCTCCAGCGACCGGTCCGGACGCTCACAGAACACGCCCAGCGACCGGGCCAGGTCGGCGGAGCTCATCTCACCGAGGCTCGGAGGGCAGCGCGAAGGCCTCCCGTGCGGGTTTCAGGGGGCGGAGGAACCAGTAGGGACGACGGGTTCCGTCGGGTGAGATCCGGTCGGCCCGCCGGGTCATCTCCAGCCACCGCCGATACACCTCGGTGGCCTTGGCGGTGTCGACGGCGATGTCGCCGTAGGCGTCGCCCGGCTCGGCCTTGCGCACCCGGACCGCCTGATGCCAGCAGTGCTGGCCGGAGATCGGGTCGGGTTGGACCGGGAAGGTGAGGTTCTGGTGGACACCGACGTCGGTCCACCAGATCCGGGTGGTATCGGGATCCGTCGACTCGTACGGCACCGCCCCGTGCTTCCTTCGCAGGCTCCAACGGGACCCCTCGTGGTCGAGGGCGACGGTCGCCATGAGCTGTCGCTGGCCCCGATCATGGACCTTCCACCGTCCCATGTGATGCGAACAGGCCACCACCCCGGGGCGAATGCCCTCGGTGACCCACGCCTTCACGACGTAGTAGCCGATCTCGGTCTCCACCCGCACCAGATCGCCCGTCTCGACGCCGAGCCGGCGAGCGTCGTCGGGGTGGATCCACAACGGGTTCGTGTGGGCGATCTCGTCGAGCCACTTGGCGTTCGCCGACCGGGTGTGGATCTGGACGGGGAGCCGGAAGGTGGAGATGAGGGGCATCTGGTCCCCCTCGAGCTTGGAGGGGTGGATGTGGCTGTGGATGTACCCGGGCAGGGCGTGTTCGGGCCATCCCCAGTCGACCAGGGTTCGGGAGTAGAACTCCAGTTTCCCGCTCGGCGTCGGGAACCCACGCAGGATCTCGCCGTCGACCCTGACGCCCACCGGGCGTCGACCCTCGTCGTCGGGGTCCGGTCCGGAAACGGGTACGACGTTGGGATCGGGTGGTTTGGGAGCCCGGGTGTACACCCGCCCGAAGGGATCCTCGCCGATGTCTTCCAGCTCTTCGGCGGGCACCGGCTCCTCGTAGACCGGCCCGACCTCGTGCTCGACCTCGAAGGCCCCGTAGCGCCGCATGTACTCGAGGGGCTCGAGACCTTCTTCGGCCGCCTTCTCCGGAAGGCCCGGCACCGAATGTTCGAACATCCACCCGTAGTACTCGTCGACACCGAGCTTCTCGCCGGGGCGCTGCTTCGATTCGTAGTACCGGCGGATCCCGAGCTCGCCGTCGGGGTCGATCCGCCACGACAGCTCGATCCAGAACTCGTTCTCCTCCCACACCGTGCCCGGATTGACCTGCCTGGTGTCGGTGATCTCCTCACCCAGGCGCTGGCGGGCGGCCCGCAGCACGGGCTGGCGGAACCCGATCCACCGCCCCGCGTACTGCTCGTAGGAGTGGATGTCGTGCCGTTCGGAGGCGAGGCCCATCGGCAGGATGTAGTCGGCGAAGTAGGCCGACTCGTTCCAGGTGGGCGTGAGGGCGACGTGCAACCCGATCTTGTCGGGGTCCGTCAGCACCTCGATCCAGCTGAAACCGTCGGGGTTGGTCCACACCGGGTTGTAGACCCGGGTGAAGTAGACGTCGATCTTGCCCCGCCCCTCTTTGAGGAAGTGGGGCAGGAGGATCGACATCTCGTGCATGGCCAGGGGGTATTCGAGGGGCCAGGTCAGCTCGTTCCACGTCCGGGGATGGCCCGGTGAGTGGATCGGCTTGGGCACGAACTTGGTCCAGGCGTTCGGGTAGGTACCGCCCGGTGTCGCCACCGCGCCGAGCAGGGCGTTGAGGAGGAACAAGGTGCGCGACACCTGCCAGCCACCCAGGTTGCCCGCCGCCGCCGACCGCCAGTTGTGGGTCGACAGCTTCGTACCCGCCCCGGCCACGACCTCGGCGACCTCGGCGATCGCCGCGGCGTCGATCCCCGACTCGGCGGCGGCGTATTCGAAGGTGAACTCCGAGTACAGCTCGGCGAGCAGCTCCTCGAATCGCTCGAAGGTGCCGGGACCGTCCGGGTCGCGGTCCGCCAGGTACCGGTCCCAGTTCCACCAGCGGCGGACGAACTCTCGGTCGTAGCGTCGGGTCTGGATGATGTGGTTGGCGATCGCCAGGTTGATGGCCGCCTCGGAACCCGGATACGGGCTCAGCCAGTAGTCGGCGTGGGTGGCGGTGTTGGACAACCTCGTGTCCAACACGATGAGCTTGGCCCCCCGGGCCTTGGCTTCGGTGATCCGCTGGGCGTGAGGGTTGAAGTAGTGGCCGGTCTCCAGGTGGGCGGAGATCAGGTAGATGACCTCGGCTCGGGCGTGGTCCGGGCTGGGCCGGTCGATCCCCGTCCACAGCTCGTACCCGACCCGGGCACCCGACGAGCAGACGTTGGTGTGGGAGTTGTGGCCGTCCACGCCCCACGACGCCATGACCCGCTCCGTGAACCCGTCCTCGCCGGGCCGGCCCACGTGGTACATGATCTCGTTGTGCCTGCCCTCCAGGAGGGCCCGGCGGATCCGCGCGGCGATGTCGTCGAGGGCTTCGTCCCAGTCGACCTCCACCCAGCGGCCTTCCCCCCGGGCCCCGACACGTTTCAGGGGATGGAGGATCCGGTCGGGGTCGGTGACCTGGTTGAGGGTCGCCGGGCCCTTCGCACAGTTCCGCCCCCGGGAGCCGGGATGTTCGGGGTTTCCCTCGAAGCGCCGCACCTCGAGGGTGTCACGGTCGACGTAGGCCAGCAGCCCACAGGCCGATTCACAGTTGAAGCAGGTGGTGGGTACCAGCATCGTGTGACGCTCGACCCGCTCCGGCCAGGCCCGGCTGTCGAGCTCGACCCAGTGGTCCCACCGCTCTTTGGGCGGGAACGCCGCCAGGTGGATGCGGCTCGCACCGGGGTAGAAGGTCTCGCCCCGGGCCTCCGTCTCCGCCCTGGCGGCGGCGACCCGCCGTGCCGTACCCGACAGATCCTCGCTCACCGTCGCCTCCTCATGCCAAGGGAACCGCCTGTGCGGACTGGACGTACGCGTGTTCGTGGGCCACCAGGCCGGCCAGGGCGAACAGACCCGCCCACGAGCCGATCCACGGGGCGGCGAGACCCACCGCGACCAGGACCGCCCCCCACCAGAAGAAGCGGCGGTACCGGCCCCGGACCATCTCCCAGACGGCGAGGTGGGCGTGGGCCGTGCCGTGGGGCAGCGTCACTTCGCCGAGCACGAACAGGAGGTGCACCAGCACCGACCCGGCGAGGACCCAGGAGAGCGGAGCCACCGCGTCCGCTTCCACCGCCGCCGCGACCACGAGGAGGGTCGCCGAACCCGCCAAGATCGCCTGCACGGCGATGTGTGGGGGAAGCAGCGGGCTCTGCCACGCGTCCCTCGCCTTCGACTGGGCGAACAGGTAGGCGGTGTAGACGGCGCTCATGAGGGCGAGGGGCAACCCGGGGACCGCCAGCGCCCGGACGAGGGCGTCGGAGCGCACCAGGGCACCCACGATGTGGAGGGTGAGCACCGCGCCGTATCCGGCGATGATGAAGGCTCCTCTGACCAGCCAACTCTTCCAGTGGGGTCTGGTGAAGATGTAGTAGAAGCGCTCCGGATGCTCGAGGTCGAAGATGAGCACGATCCCGGTGACGGCGAGGAACACGAGACCGAGGATCGGCGCCGCCCAGGTGAACAGGTCCGAGGTCCACGAGAGCCATCCGGCGAGGACGAGGGCCAGCGCCACCAGATAGGAGCCTGAGGCGATCGACTTGGTCCACGTGTACAGGCTCACCCGCCAGTCCCAGGGGGCTCGGTGGGGGACGTCGTAGGACACCACCGCCGCGGCCGACGAGTTCGACCAGCCGTCGGGATGCCCCGAACGCACCCCTTGGCCCTGTTCGCTCCACATGTAGAGGTCGCCCGGGGGGCGGACGGCGGCGATGGGATCGATGGTCGCCTGGTGTGCCCCCTTGTAGAAGAGCTTGGGACGGGTCTCTTTCTCGGGGCGACGGACGGTGACGGGTTCACGCTGGACGATCTGGGCCACCTTGGAGGTGGGGTCGCCGAGGTCTCCGATGAGGATCGCCTCAGTGGGACAGACGACGACGCAGGCCGGTTCGAGGCCGATGTCGATCCGGTGGGCGCAGAAGTTGCACTTCTCTGCCGAGTGGTCTTCGGGGTTGATGAAGATGGCGTCGTAGGGGCAGGCGGCGATGCAGGCCTTGCATCCGATACAGATCCGTTTGTCGAAATCGACGATCCCGTCCGGTCGGACGTACATGGCCCGGGTGGGGCAGGCGGCGGCGCAGGGGGCGTCGACGCATTGGTTGCATCGGGTGACCTGGAAGGCGCGACGAGCCTGGGGGAACACCCCGACGTCCACGTATTTCACGTAGGTCCGGGTGACGCCGAGGGGTACCTCGTTCTCGGATTTGCAGGCGGTGGTGCAGGCATGACATCCGATACACCGGGTGTGGTCGATCACCTTCGCCCATACCGGTCGGTGGTCGCTGTCGACCGGCGTCGGGACGGCGGTCCCGGCGGCTCCGCCCCCGGCGTGGACGGCGCCGAGTACGCCCGGGAAGGACTCGTGAGCGCTCATTCGTCCGGACATTAGATGGTGAATCCCGGGCGCGCCGGAACCTCGCAGGACATGAGGGTCTCGACCTCGTTCACGCCCGCTCGATGACGAAGTGGAACTCGCCGTCCATTTCGAACTGCTCTTTCAGCGGGTGACCCATGTCGGCGGCCCAGGCCGGCACGTCGGTGCACGAGCCTTTGTCGGTGGAGATCAACTCCACCGTCTGTCCGGGCGCGACCGCCGTGATGGCTTGGCTGAGCTTGATGATGGGCATCGGGCACTGCAGTCCCCGGGCGTCGACGACGGTATCGGCCATTCCCTCTCTCCTCGTCGGTGACGTCATCTCGTTCAGACGAACAGGCTGATCGAAGCCTGCTTCATCTCGGCGATGGCCGCTCCGGCCCCCGCGGGGTCGGCGAGACCATCGATCAGGTCCTCCCGGGACAGGCCCATGAGGTCCATGGTCATCTGGCAGGGCCAGAGCTTCACCCCCATCTGCTGGGCGAGCTCGAGGAGCTCTTGGACGGAGGCGACCCGATGCTTGTCGGCGAGGTCGCGCATCATCTTGGGTCCCAGCCCGGCGAAGTTGAGCTTGGAGAGCCCCAGGTTGGTGGGGGCGCCCCGGTTGAAGACCGACAGGAGCTTCTGGCGCCAGTCGTCACCGGAGATCCCGGCGTCGGGTCGTTTGAGGATCGCCAGGCCCCAGAAGGTGAAGAAGACGGTGACGTCCATGCCGTAGGCGGCCCCGGTGGTGGCGAGGATCAGCACCGGCCACGCCTTGTCGAGGTCGCCGGATGCGGCGATGAGGACCATCTTCTCCTTTTGCGGTCGCGCATCCGGGGTGGTCGACTCTTCGACGGGCGCCAGGTTCGGCGTCGTCATCCGCTCCTCCTCTTCTCGACTCCGTCGCACATTCGGATATGCGCATCTTCATATGTTTTTCGCCGCAGTGTCAAGCAATTCTCCGGACTTTTTTCCCGACACAGCTCCGACAACGATTCACGAGGTGGTCGATGGACCTGACAGCGCCCGCTCCACCTGCCATAGTGGGGGATCATGCCGGTCCCTCACGACGAGATCACGAGGCTCCACGCCAACGTGTGCAAGGGGCTGGCCGACCCGAAGCGGCTCCTCATCATCCAGGCCCTGCGGAACGGCCCGCGGACGGTCACCGAGCTCACCGAGGAGCTCGCCCTCCCCCAGGCCAACGTCTCCCAACACCTGGCGGTGCTCCGCCAAAAGGGACTCGTCAAGAGCTCACGGGACGGACATTGGGTCTACTACGAGCTGAGCTCGAAGAAGATCGTCGAGGCGATGGACCTCCTCCGCGAGGTGATGACGGAGCAGTTCGGCGACCTCCCCTCCTGAACGGGGCGCCGCGTCACCAGTACTCTTCGTAGTGGACGTTGCCGCGTTCGGCCCGGCGATCGAGGCGGAACCCCCGACCCACCAACAGCTCGCACACCCCCCGATCGTCGGGGAACCGCGGCCGGTCGCCGTCCCAGGCGGGCAGGCCGATCATCTTCGGGTTGCCACACAGGAACACGTGGGTCCTCTCGGGATCCAGCTCGACGCCGAATCGTTCGGCGAGGAGGTCCCGTTCGATCACGTCCTGGATGTGGAGCCGGTCGTCGGCCGGGGCATCCGGTTCCCGGGTCGTCAGCGGGAGGTAGTGGTATTGGGGGTAGCGACGTTCCAGTTCACGGTGCCGGTCCAGGTAGCCGAGGTCGGCCCGGTAGCGGACCGACACCACCGAGACGATCGCGCCGAGGTGGCCTTTGCGCAGCAGCTCGACGATCATCGCGTTGTGGGGTGCCTCCCCGGTCCCGCTGGCCAGGAACACGACCTGGGACCACGGGTCGGTGACGGGGTCGAGGACGTATCGGCCGGCGATCCTCGGACCGAGATAGATCCGGTCGCCAGGCCGCTTCAAGGCGAGCCGGGGCGTGAGGGCCGGGATCCGGCCGTTCGCCGGGGGCACCAAGACGATGTAGAACTCGAGCTCCTCGGTGCGGTGGGGATCCGCCAGGTACCCGTGCTCGTCGAAGATCGGCGACGAGATCGAATACGACCGCCGGATCATCTTGTCCCATCGCTCCCCCAGCCGCGGATCCTGCGCCGTATCGATCCGCGGTTCCCAGTACCCGAGACCCAGCGAAGCGTACTGGCCTGCCTGGTGGTCGGTGTCCCCATGGTCCGGCCGCACCCGCAAGACCCACAGATCCGAATGGGCCCGGTCGAAGTAGGTGATGGTGGCGTTGTAGTGACGCCGCCGAAGCTCCTCGATCTGTTCGAGGTCCCCCGGCCGCCACGCCCGCGGCCGCTCCACCGGCGCAGGCAGCGTCGGGAAGATCTCGGCCCGGACCCGCTCCCACACCTCGGCCGGCTCGACCACGGTGACACCCGCCTCCGCCGGGCCGCCGACGCAGAACACCCTCCCCGGCACCGACGACGTCCCGACCGGCCCGCAAGCGGCGGTGGAGGGCCGGACCACCACCACGTGGTCGAACTGCAGATCGGGGGTCCGGCGATCGTCGAAGAACGCCATCGGATGGCCCCCCACCTGTTCGATCGAGTCCGGCTTCGAGCGCCACAGGATCGTCACCCGCCGTTCGGCTTCGAGCCGGAACAACGTACGGCGGGCCAGGCGGGAGAGACGGGACAGGGGCGTCCCCCCCAGAGCCAAGACGACCCTGGCACCCTCCGCCTCGAGGCGGAGGACCGCGTCGACGGCGGTGTCGTCTCCGCCCACGACGAGGACGTCGCAGTCCCACGGGTCGAAACCACCCAGGCCCTCGTGGACGTTGCCGTCCCCGGGTGTGGAGGTCTCGACCAGGCGCGACGGAGCCAGGACCACCCCGTGGGCGACCAGGCGGTCGTCGCCGACCACGACCACGACCCCGCCTTCGACGGCCTCGACTCCCTCGACCGGGCGTCCGTACTCCACCACCAGACCCGTGTGCGCGGCGACGTCACGCACCAACGGGTGCTCCGTATCGGCGACCAGGATCACGTCCACCCCCGCCTCCGCGGCCTCGAGGGCCGCCGACAGGGCGGTGATCCCGTCGCCGACCACGATCAGCCGACGCGAGTCGAGTTGTCCGGACATTGGGTCTAACCTCGGGCGACAATGTACCGGACCGACCCGGTGGACGCCCTCCCCCCTCCGAGGGATGTCTACGGTTGGTCTCGATGACTCCCGACGACCACGATCGAGAACACGACGACATGCACGACCGCCCACGAAGAGCCTGGCGCAGCATCTTCGGCGAAGACCCCCGGGCCGTCGGCAGCGAGCCCGACTACCGGTTCTCCTTCGCCAACGAACGCACCTTCCTGGCGTGGATCCGCACCGCCCTGGCACTGCTCGCCGGAGGGCTGGGCGTCGAGACCGTCCTCCCCGAGTTCGGGGGGCGAAAGGAGCTCGGGCTGCTCCTCCTGGTGCTGGGAATGGCGGTCGCCGCCACCAGCTATCGCCGGTGGGCCCGCAACGAGCGTGCCCTCCGGACGGGGACTCCCCTCCCGCCCTCCAACCTGCCCAGCCTCCTCGCCGTAGGCGTCGCCGCCGTGGGGCTGGCCGCCGCCGCCATCATCCTCTTCGCCGAATGACGTCCCGCCGCCCCGACCGGGTGTTCGACGAAGGCCTGCAACACGAACGGACCGCCCTGGCATGGGACCGCACGGGGCTGGCGATGATCGTCGCCGGCGCCTTCCTCTTCCGAGCCTGGCGGGCGTCGATCCCCCTCCTGTTCGTCGTCGCCGGCGGGTTGATGATGGCCGCGGGCGGCATGGTCCTCGCCGTCGCCTACATCCGGTACGGCCGGTTGCACGGGGTGCTCCACCGCGGCGGCGAGGTCACCAACCCCGGCCTCGTTCGCCTCGTCGGCACGACCACCGTGGCGTTCTCCGTCGTGGCGATCCTCCGGGTCCTCATTCCCTGACCGGCCCCTGGTCCCCCAGGAGTCGGTCGATCCCACCTTCCATCTCCAGCTCGGCCCGGTTGGCCAACACGAGCAGCGCCACCAGCGCCGGAATCACCATCGATGCGCCGATCCCCAACCCCACCAGCATCGCCCGGAGGGTGGCGGGATGCCCGGCGGCGTCGGAGATGGTGAGGACGTCCTCGAAGATCCACGGGTACTGGCCCACCGC
>WFOA01000147.1 GCA_015488325.1 Acidimicrobiia bacterium
CCCTGGGCAGACCGGACCCCTGCTCTGGGCTGAAACCCCCGAACCCAGGGTTCACCACACCCCCACAGGGCACCACCGGCCCACGGTTCCGCCACCACCCCCCAACCCAGGGTTGGGCAACACCCCGGGAGGGCACCACCGGCCCAGGGTTCACCCGGCACCCCGCCCGGGGGTCACGGCAGTGCCGGTCCCGGCGCCGTGGCGGTCAGGGGACGCCGATCCCGGTCCGCTCCGCCTCCCGGCGGCATTCCAGACACATCCGGGTCTCGGGGAGCGCTTCGAGGCGTTCGATCGCGATCAGCTCGCCGCACACCTCACAGGTCCCGTAGGTGCCGTTGTCGAGCCGCTCCAGCGCCGCCTCCACTTCGACGAGGCGTTCGGCGGCGGCGTCGGCCACCTGGAAGGTCCGTTCGACGTCGGGGTCACCCGACGGCTCCTCGTCGAAGACGTCGGAACGGTCCAGGTTCGCCAACGCGTCTTTGGCTTCTTCCCGGAGCGAGATGACGGCGTGACGCAGTTCGGCCCGCCGCTGCTCCAGTTCGGCTCGCAGCCAGGCGAGTTGTTTGTCCGAGAGTCGACGCACGTACACCTCCTTTCCGCTTCTCCGACCGGCAGGGACCCCGGGAGGCCAGCCTGCCGCTCCTGCCATGTCGGCGACAGGGCCTTTCTTCCCAAGCGTTCGGGACCCTACCCACCGCGGGCGACACCGGCCACACCCGGCCGGGCACCTCCCCGCCGACGTCCCGGGTCGGACGGCGCCCTCCCCCGCCGGGGGCGCCGTCGCGGCGACGCCGGTGATAACGTCTGCTACTACGCAGTGTCGCATCTGGGCCGATGGTGCGTGCGACGACAGGAGGAGACATGACCGACCACCGACCCACCCCCCGACCCGACGCCGTGTCCCGACGCCAGTTCATCCGCCTGGGAACCCTGGCCGGGGTCTCGGTCCCGGTGCTGTCGCTGGTGGCGGCCGCCTGCGGTGAGACCACCCCGGCCACCACCGTCGCCGCCGCCGCCGGGGACGGCGTCCCCGCCAAACCCGACAAGATCGTCGTCCGCACCTGGGGCGACCCGTGGCGTTCCACGTACGCCGAAGGCCCGGCGGCGTCGTTCACCGCCAAGACGGGGATCCCCGTCGAGTTCGACGTCACCGGGTTCAGCGAGATCCAGGCGAAGGTGCAGCAGGCCGTCGCCGCCGGACAGCGGCCACCGGTCGATGCCGTCCTCACCATCGAAGAACGGGCGTTCGCCGCCAAAGCCCAGGGGATCTCGGTGCCGATGGATCTGGACCTGCTCACCAACGCCTCCCAGCTCTCCTCGGTGGGGCTCCCCGCCGACGGCAGCACCAACTACGTGAGCGTCTCCACCTACTCCCAGCCCCTCGTGTACGCACCCGACCGGGTGGAGCTCCCCGACGACCTGTCGTGGGAGGAGATCTGGGATCCGAAATACGAGGGCCGGCTGTTCGTCACCGACACCCCGTCGTCGCTGATGCTGCCGGTCGCCAAGATGCTCGGCCTCGACGTCACCACCGACGACCTGACGCCGGTGTGGGACAAGATCGCCGAGCTGCGTCCCAACATCGCCGCCCTCGGCGACGAAGAGGAGTTCCTGTCGGGCATCGAGAGCGGCGAGTTCGACATCGGCATCACCCTGGCCGCCACCGCCTTGGAGGCCGAAGGGCTCGCCTGGGTGACGCCCCGGGAAGGGTCGACGGTGTCCACCGAAGCGTTCTGGATCCCCATCAACCTGCCTCCGGAGACCACCTACTGGACCCAGGTGTTCATCAACGAGACCCTCGCCGCCGAGAACCAGAGCCTCATCGCCGCCAACCTGGGGGAGGTGCCCACCAACCTGGAGGCGACCCTCCCCGACTTCATGAAGGAGGACCCGGCCACCTTCCCCTTCACCGAGGAGGACCTGGCCAAGTACGCCCTGGTGTTCCCCGTCGAGGTCGGCGCCCGCAACAACGACGCCTGGCAGGCCGCGTACACCGCCGCCATCCAGGGGTAGAGGCCGGCGGTGGGTGCCTCCGACCCCCGTCGGGACGCCGCCCCGGCCGCCGTCGCCTCCGACCGGCCGATCGTCGAGCTGGTCGGGGCGGTGAAACGGTACGGGGAGGTGGCCGCCATCGCCGGGGTGGACCTGCAGATCCGTCCCCGGGAGCTGTTCACCCTGCTCGGCCCGTCGGGGTCGGGGAAGACGACGATCCTGCGGGCGATCGCCGGTCTGGTCGACCTGACCGAAGGACGGATCCTGATCGACGGCCGGGACATGGCGGACGTCCCCACCTTCGAACGGAACATCGGCATGGTGTTCCAGTCCCTCGCCCTGTTCCCCCACATGTCGGTGTTCGACAACATCGCCTTCCCGCTGCGGATGCGCCGCCGGGGACGAGCCGAGATCGCCCGGCGGGTGCAGGAGGTGCTGGACATGGTGCGCCTCCCCGACATCGGCCGCCGCCGGGTGCACGAACTGTCGGGCGGCCAGCAGCAGCGGGTCGCCCTCGCCCGGGCCCTCGTCTACGACCCGAAGCTGCTGCTGCTCGACGAACCCTTGGGGGCGCTCGACAAGCGGCTACGGGAGGAGATGCAGCTCGAGTTGGTCCGCCTCCACGGCGAGATCGACGTGACGATCATCAACGTCACCCACGACCAGGTGGAGGCGTTGATGTTGAGCGACCGTATCGGGGTGATGGAGGAGGGACGCCTCGTCCAGGTCGGCACCCCCGAGGAGATCTACCGGCGTCCCGCCACCCGGTTCGTCGCCGAGTTCGTCGGCCGGGCCAACCTGATCGACGGGGTGGGCGAGGACGGCGGCGACCGATGCCGGGTGGTGACCCCGTCGGGGGTGGCGGTGACCGTCGCCGACCTGCCCGGCGGGCCGGGGGCGGAGTACACGGCGGCGCTGCGGGCGGAGCTGATCGACCTGCGGCGACCCGACGAGGCGTCGTGGCCTCACCGTCTGGAGGGGACGGTCGCCCTGCGGGTGTTCGAAGGGGAGTCGCTCTACTACGAAGTGTCGGTGCCGGGCCTGGAGCGGCCGCTGCGGGTGGCGTCCCGCCGCCGGGACCTGGCGGTCGGCGACCCGGTGGCGGTCGAATGGGACCCCGAGGAGGTGGCGGTGGTCGCCGCCGACGGGCCATGACCGTCGACCGGTACGGCCGCCGGTCCGACGTGGCGTGGGGGTGGCGACTCCTCGACGTGCTGATCGCCCTGCGCCGCCGTCTCGGCGTCGACCGGTTCGAACCGTACCGTCCCTACCTCATGTTGGCGCCGGCGCTGGCGCTGGTGACGCTGTTGGCCGGCGGGATCGTCTACCTCGTCTACCTGTCGTTCCACAGTTTCGACACGTTCCTGCTGCGGCAGGGACCCTGGTCGCTGGAGCAGTACCGGAGGCTGGTGGAGCCGCCGTCGGGGGCGTTCAACCTCCAGACGTTGCAGCGGACGTTGGTGATCAGCGTCCTCGTCACCGTCGGTGCCGTGACGGCGGGTCTGCCGGTCGCCTACTTC
Organism: Acidimicrobiia bacterium; assembly: GCA_015488325.1. GTDB lineage: Bacteria > Actinomycetota > Acidimicrobiia > Spongiisociales > ZC4RG35 > S012-128. Next base: position 3,513 of record WFOA01000147.1, read on the forward strand.
ATCGTCCGAACCCGCAGCCGCACGATGCGGATCGTCACGTTGGTGCTGCTGCTGGTCCCGTTTCTGATGGGCGAGGTGGTGCGGGCGTTCGGCTGGGCGTTGGTGTTGGGTTCGAACGGGCTGGTGGCGTGGGTGCTGTCGTGGTTCGGGAACGATTCGGGGGGGATCCTGGGGACGCCGCTGGCGGTGTGGATCGGGATGATGCAGGTGTCGATCCCCCTCGCCACCCTGCTGATCCTGCCGGCCCTCACCCGCATCGACCCCGACCTGGAACGGGCCGCCGCCACCATGGGGGCGCCACCCCGGCGGGTGTGGCGGCACGTGGTCACCCCCCTGGCCCGGCCGGGGATCGCCGGGGCGGCGGCGGTGGTGTTCCTCCTGTCGGTGGCCGAATACGACATGCCGGCGATCCTCGGGTTGGGTCGGCTGCCGTTCGTGGCGAACGTGATCCGCAGCATCTACACCCTGCAGAACAACCTGTATCTGGGGTCGGCGTTCAGTCTGGTGTTGATGGCCATCTCGACGGTGTTCGTGGTGGCGGCGGTGGCGGCCGGGGGGATCCGCCGGCTCCGGGACGGAGGCGGCGATGGGTAGGGTGGTGAAGGGGACGTTGGTGGGGGTGTTGGCCCTGGTGGCGTTGCCGATGCTGGTGGTGGTGGTGGCGTCGTTCTCCGCCGGGGAGACGTTGACGTTCCCGCCGGCGGGGTTCTCGGTGCGGCCCTACCTGGACCTGTTGGACGACGAGGTGATCCGGGTGGCGCTGGCCCGCAGCCTGTTCGTCGGGGGGCTGGTGGTGGCGTTGGCGGTGGGTGCCGGGGTGCCGGCGTCGATCGCCCTCGTCCGGTACCGGCCCCGGTTCCGGCTCGGGTTCACCGCCTACCTGCTGTTGGGGATCACCACCCCGCTGATCGCGTCGGCGTTCGCGTTCTTGGTGATCTACACCCGGGCCGGTCTGATCGGGAGGCTGTGGCCGATCGCGGTGGCGATCACCGTCGCCAACCTGCCGTTCCTCATGTTCTCGGTGGCGTCGGCGTTGGCGACCCTCGACCCCCATCTGGAGGAGGCCGCCGCCACGTTGGGGGCCGAACGGATCCAGACGTTCCTGCTGGTCACCTTGCCGGGGATGGCACCGGGGATCCTGTCGGGGACGATCATGATCTTCGTGTTGGGGATCTCCGAGTTCTTGATCTCGTTGATCCTGTCGACGGTCGCCACCCAGACGCTGCCGGTGGCGATCTTCGGGAGCCTGCGGGGTCCGGTGCCTCCCACGTTGGCGGCGGCCGCCGGGTTGTACATCGTGATCGCCTTCATGGTGGTGGGGGTGTTGACGAGCCTTCGGACCACCGAGCAGTTCTTCTACCGGAACGACTGACACCCCACCCCCCTCTGCCGAACCCAGGGTTCACCACACCCCCGGAGGGCGTCACCGGCCCACGGTTCGGACACCGCCTCCAACCCAGGGCTGCCGGCACCGCCACGACACACCCCGAACCCAGGGGTCACCGCACCCCCACAAGGCACCACCAGCCCCGGGTTCGGTCGTCGCCGCTACAACGCGTCCCTCCGCCGCAGCGCCCACCACAGCACCGCCCACCCGGCGGCCGCCACCCCGGCCAGTTTCGCCGCCGCCCCCCACACGCCGGGCAGGACCGGGCCCAACACCTCGGCGGCTTCCCGGGGGAGTTCGGTCAGGTCGGCGTAGATCGACATGACGATCCGCCAGATCGACGTCTGCGCCATCCCCTCCACCAGGGTGGCGACGATCCCCTCCCACACGAACACGTAGCCGAGCCCCACCAGCACCGCCCGGGGCACCAGATATCCGAGCGGGACGAACAGGACGCCGTAGCCGACCGCCGCCGCCACATGGGGCAGGAGCGAGGGGACCGCCGTCGCCCACGAACCGGTCGCCGGCCCCGACAGCGCCCAGCCCGCCACCCATCCCCACAGGGCGAACACCAGCGCCGCCCCCACCCCGGCGACGAGCGCCGACACCGCGAACACGCTGCGGCGGATCGGCTGCAGATACAGATACGGCAGCGTCCCCGAGTCGCGTTCTTCCCGGAGGACGGCGGCGGCGATCACCAACACCGCGATGGACAGGGTGCCGGGGGTGAGGGTGGCGACGACCTCGTGGTAGATGCGGGCGGCGTCGTCGGCGTCGCGGCCGATGACGGCGAGCCCGAACACCACCCCGGGGACCGCCGCCAGCGCCCCCAACCCGACGAGACGGCCCGGACGCAGCACCCGCCGGAACAGGTGGGCGACGAGGGTGCGGTTCACCACGTCTTCGCCTCCACCAGGTAGCGGAACACCGACTCCAGCGACTCGTCTTCGGGTTCGACCAGGTCGATCCGCACCTGCCGGTCCCGGGCGACGGCGGGCAGCGCCCGGGCGAAGGCGGCGGCGTCGGTGGCCTCCACCTCCACCGCCCCGTCGAAGACCCGCACCCCCGTCACCCCGTCCACGCCGATGAGCGCCGCCGCCAAGGTCCGGGGCCGGTCGCAGCCGACCTTCACCAGCCGGGGCCGGTCCGACATGGCCTCCCGCAGGCTGGCGACGGTGCCGACGGCGGCGAGTCGGCCGTCCACCATCGCCACCACCCGGTCGGCCACCCGTTCCACTTCGGCGAGGACGTGGGAGGAGACGACGACGGTCCGTCCGGTCGACCCGAGATGCCGGAACAGGCCGATCAGGTGGGAACGCTGCACCGGGTCGGCCCCGTTGAGGGGTTCGTCGAGGATCAGGATCTGGGGGTCGGCGACCAGCGCCGACGCCACCTTGGCCCGTTGGCGCATCCCTTTGGAGTAGCCCCCCAGTTTCCGGTCGGCGACGTCCCCCAACCCGACCTGGTCGAGGGCCCGCCCGGCGGCGGCCTCGGGGTCGGACACCTGCGACAGGGTGGCGGCCAGCTCGACGAACCGACGGGCGGACAGGTCGGGGTAGACGGCGTCGTCTTCGGGCACCATCGCCACCTCGGCGTACACCGTCGGGTCCCGGCGGGGGTCCCGACCGAGGATCGTGACCGTCCCCTGGGAGGGGACCTGCAGTCCGGCGAGGACCCGCAGCAGCGTCGTCTTCCCCGCCCCGTTGGGGCCGAGCAGCCCCGTCACCCCCGGTCCGATCCGGAGGCTCACCTCGGAGACCGCCACCTTCAGGCCGAACCATTTGGAGACGCCGTCGGCGACGACGGTGGCGGTCATGCCAGCCTCCGGTACCGCCACCGGATCCATGCCGCCCCGACGACGGCGACGACGGCGACGACGACGAGGGACACCCACGGGTCGAACCCAGCCTGTTCGGCGGCGAAGGTTTGGGTGTCGATCCCGAAGGCCCAGTCCCGGAGGATGCGGGGATGGTCGTCGAAGGCGAGGAGGGAGAGCCAGCGGGCGGCGGGCAGCTCCGACCGGGACAGTTCGGCGGCGATGCCACCGCCGGCGATGAGGAACCCGAGGAAGGCGGCGGCGGCGAGCCCGGGCCGTTTCACGTAGGCGGAGAGGACCCCCACCACCGCCCCGTGTATGAGGAGGTAGCCAACAGCGACCGCCGGTACCTTCCAGAGGACGTCGAGGTTGTCGGCCAGGTAGGTGAGGAACCCCCGGTCGGAGAGGGTGGCGAGGCCCAGGTGGAGGGCCATCTGCGGCACCACGTAGATCGACCCGGCGACCGCCAGGTAGGCGACGGCTTTCCCCGCCAGGTAGTCGTCGACGGTGAGGGGCCGGGAGAAGTAGACGGACAGCACCCCTTGGGTGCGGTCGGGGGCGAGCAGTTCGGGGCCGGTGACGGCGATGAACAGCAGGGCGATCCGGGAGTAGAAGTCGAACAGTTCTCCGTAGCGGGGTAGCCCTTCGGCGAGGCCGGCGGCGATCGACCCGGCGGCGAAGTGGAGGCCGATGAAGACGGCGGCGGCGACGAGGGCGATGGTGATGAGGGTCCAGGGGAGGATCTTGCGGCGGGCTTTGCGTCGCAGCCCGAGGATGCGCCGCACCCCGTCTTTGACGACGGCCAGGCGTGGTCCGTTCCGGCCCCGCCGGGTCCCCTCGTAGGGCCGGTAGCCCCGGTCGTAGATGACCCCGTCGGTCACGGGGCTCCGTCCCCGGCCCGGGCGAGGAATTCGTCTTCGAGGGAGGCGACGCCTCGACCCATCCGCAGGATCCCGACGCCGGCGTCGGCGGCGGCGTCGCGGATGGCGTCGAACAGGTCGTCGCCGCCGGGTCCGACGGCCAGGCTGGTGCCGTCCACCGCCACGGGGACGCCCCGGGCCTGCAGGGTGCGGGCGACGGCGCCGGCGTCGCCGAGGATCTCGACGGTGACGGTCCCCGACGTCTCGAATCCGGTGAGGGGTCCGGAACGGACCAGGTGGCCGCCGTCGAGCATCACCACCCATTCGCAGGTCTGTTCGATGTCGGTGAGGACGTGGGTGGAGACGACCACGTCGATGCCGAAGGAGCCGAGACGGCGGATGAGGGCGAGCATCTGTTCGCGGCCTTCAGGGTCGAGACCGGAGGCGGGTTCGTCCAACAGCACCAGGGCGGGGTCGTGGACGATCGCCTGGGCCAGTTTGACCCGCTGACGCATCCCGGTGGAGAAGTCGCCGATGTAGCGGAACCGTTCTTCTTCGAGCCCGACCAGGTAGAGGGTTTCGGAGCTGCGGCGGCGGGCCTCTTTCGGCGGCAGGCCGGCCAGTTCGGCGGTGTAGGCGACGAAGTCGGCGGCGGTCTGGTCGGCGGGGAGACATCCGGCTTCGGGCATGTACCCGACCCGGCCACGGACGGTCAAGGGTTCGGTGCGGACGTCGTGGCCGAGGACGCAGACCTGTCCGGCGGTGGGGTGGACCAACCCGAGGAGGATCCGCAGCAGGGTGGTTTTGCCGGCGCCGTTGGCTCCGACGAGGCCGGTGACGCCGGGGGGGACGGTGAGGGTGAGGTCGGAGAGGGCGGCGACGGTGCCGTAGCGGTGGGTGAGCCCTTCGACGTCGATGACGTGGTCGGTCATGGTCGCTGTGCAGTGTGCCAGGTATCCGACGCTGTGCCAGGACCGTCGCCCACCCTCGGCCACGGCGGCCACCCTCACCCACCCCACCCTGTCTCTTATAC
>WFOA01000148.1 GCA_015488325.1 Acidimicrobiia bacterium
GTCCCCCGCCCGGACCGCTGCCCGTTCCGACGCCCCGACCCGGCTCTGGTCGCCCGCTCCGATCCCCACCGTCTGCCGGCCTCGGGCGAGGACGATGGCGTTCGACTTGGTGTGGGCCACCACCTTCCAGGCGAACCGAAGGTCGACGAGCTCGTCCGGGGTCGGTTCCCGGGCACTCACCACCTTCCAGCCGCCGTCGCCTTCCACCCGGTCCCAGGTCTGGGCGACGAAGCCGCCGTCCACCCGCCGCCAATCGAGCCCCTCCCCGGCCGGGGCCGGGGCGGTGAGCACCCGCAGGTTCGTTTTGGCGGCGAGGATCTCGGCGGCTTCGGGCGTGACGCCGGGAGCGACGACGACCTCGACGAACCCGGTCATCGCCCGAGCGGTGTCTTCGTCGAGTTCACGGTTGACGGCGACCACCGACCCGAACGCGGAGAGGGGATCACCCTCCCAGGCTCGCCGGAAGGCGACGGCGAGGTCGTCGGCTTCGGCCACACCACAGGGGTTCGTGTGTTTCACCACGACGCAGGCAGGCTCGGAGAAACAGTGGACGAGGCGCCAGGCGGATTCCGCATCGAGGTAGTTGTTGAAGGACATCTCCTTGCCCTGATGCTGGGTGGCCTCCCGCCACCATGCCCGCGTTCCGTCCTCCCGGTAGATGGCTGCCTGCTGGTGGGGGTTCTCCCCGTACCGGAGGGGCGTCACCCGCTCCAGCGCGAGGACCGTCCGCTCGGGGAGGGTCCTTTCACGTCCCATCCAGCGGACGATGGCGGCGTCGTAGCGGGCGGTGCGGTAGAAGGCGACCTCGGCGAGCCGTCGGCGGAGCTCGGCGTCGAGCCCGCCGGCCTCCACCGCCGTCGCCACCTCGTCGTACTGTTCCGGTCCGGTGACGACCCCGACCCAGGCATGGTTCTTGGCGGCGGCTCGCACCATGGCGGGGCCGCCGATGTCGATCTGGTCCACCGCGGCGGCCTCGGTGACGTCCGGGTCGGCGACGGTCGCCTCGAAGGGGTAGAGGTTCGACACGACGAGCTGGATCGGTTCGATGCCCAGCCGCTCGAGGTCGGCCCGGTGGGCCGGGTCCGACAGGTCGGCCAGGATCCCGGCGTGGATGGCCGGATGCAGGGTCTTGACGCGGCCTCCCAGGATCTCGGAGGCCCCGGTGACGTCACTCACCCTGGTTACGGGGATGCCTGCCTCGGCGAGGGTGACGGCGGTGCCCCCCGACGAGATGATCTCCACCCCGGCGGCGACCAGGCGTCGCGCCAGCTCCACCACTCCGGTCTTGTCCCACACCGACACGAGTGCCCGGCGTGTCGGCACCCGACTCATCGCGGTCCCTCCCAGTAGACGATCCTCCCCGCCACCCGCAACCGTCCCTGGGCGAACGCCGACACCACCTTCGGGTAGAGGTCGTGTTCGACCTGTTGGATCCGGGCGTGCAAGCTGGCTTCGTCGTCGTCGGGGAACACCCGCACCGGCTCCTGGGCGATGATCGGACCGTGGTCGACCTGCTCGTCGACGAAGTGGACGGTGACGCCGGTGAGCTTGACACCGTGGGCGAGGGCTTGGCGCACGGCGTGGGCCCCGGGGAAGGCGGGGAGCAGGGCCGGGTGGATGTTGATGATCCGTTCGGGGAAGCGCTCGATCGCCACCGGCGCCAGGATACGCATGAACCCGGCGAGCACCATGGCCTCGGCGCCGGCGTCGGCGACGGCGTCGCAGACCGCCCTGGTGAACGAGTCCCGGTCGGCGAACGCCGACCACTCCACCACTCGGGTGGGGATGCCGGCCGCCTCGGCCCGGTCCAACGCCCGCACCGAGGCACGGTCGGAGACGACGACGACGATGCGTCCACCGAACCCGGGATCCTCGGCGGCGTCGATCAACGCCTGCAGGTTGGAGCCCGATCCAGAGACCAGCACGGCGATGTCGATGATGCCCTCCCGGCGACGGCGCGAGGGATCGTACCCGCCGGCCCGTCGGTGCGGTCCGTCCCCGACAGACAGGGGGAGAGGACGAACCCCGACGGAATCCCGGCATCGGTCGGTCCGATCGATTAGCTTGCACGGTGCGCGCTGTGAGGAGACGAGAGTGAACGAGAGTTCTGGATCGGGTCGGCTCGTCGTCGTCACGATCCTGGCGGTAGTCGCCGGCGTGGCTCTGGCGATCGTCATCCAACAGGCCGGCGTCTGGCCCCTCGACCGCCTCATGCTGTTCGGCCTCCCCGGGTTGATGGCCCTCATCGGGTTGGGCCTCGTCAAGGCCGGGGGTTTCCGACCCCGCAAGGTCGTCACGGTGATCGTCCTCGTCATCGTGATCGCTCTGCTCGCCTTCGCCGGGACCGGCCTGGCAGCCGCCGGCCAGCAGGGTCAGCTCAACGGCGGATGCACCGTGACCGCCGACTCGGGGATCGACTCGACGAGCGTCACCGACACGAGCCGCTCGAACCCCTTCGACGTGGATCCGGACGGCGGCATCACCTGGCAGGCGAGCTCACCGGCGCCGATCAAGAACCACATGTGGGAGATCTGGGTGGACGTCGGCGGGTTCCAGGTGGTCGTCGCCAACGGCGGCGACCCGAACGAAGGGGAGTCCACGTCGAACGCCGGAAGCGAAGACGTGGGAACCTACAAAGAGTTCCTGGAGGAGCGGACCGGAGTCGAGATCGTCGGGATCTATCAGGTGGGCGGCTTCATCCGCGGCGACGGCGGAGCCTGCGACGGCTTCGGCTTCGTCCGGGTGCAGGGAGGGTTCCTCCAAGGCCCGATCGCCCTCGCCGCGGCGATCATCTTCGTCGTCCTCGTCGTGATCATCATCGTCATCACGATGAAGGGGCGCCGGGAACGGACCGAGGTTCGACGGATCGAAGTCTGACGGCGATCCGACGGGGACTCCCACCCCAGGGTCCGTGGCGGGACAGGATGAACCCGCCAACCATTGCGTTGCGGGCCGCGACCCGGCCCCGGGCCGTTCTCCCCGCCCGGACACACCCGTGGGGCGCCCCGGCCAATACCGGTCCCCGGGGCGCAGCACCGACTGCGACCGCACCGACAGGGCCCGGACCCGAGCCGGCTCGGGTCCGGACGGGCCGCCTCACCGGGCGGGCGAGGTGACCTCCGCCTCTCCGGTTCGGTCAGTGGACCAGATGCTTGTCGATCTTGTCCTGCGCCGCCTCCATGAGCCTGTTGTGGAGCTCCGAGAGCGCCCGGGCGATGGCGAGCTCTTCTCCGATCACCGGGTACGGCGGGTCGATCGGGTTCCGACGCGCCCGACCTTCGCCTTCGAAGTGCTCGCCCTGCAGGTCGAGGCGGGTGACGGCCACCGTCTCGGTGTCGTCTTCGGTCAGGTGGATCGACAGGGTCACGTCCTTTTCCACCATCAGGGGGCCTCCTCAGGCCTCGTGTCATCTCCCAACCTACGCGTCTGGATGGCGAAGGACAGGGGCTTGTGGCCATGATGGTCGGTGACGCCCCGACGTCGGGGCTCCGCGACCGAACCGGAGTGGACGATGACCCACCAACTGATCAACCCCGACGGCCTGATCCCACCTGTCGGCTTCTCCCACGTCGTCGTGGCGGAAGGCGGAAAGACGGTCTGGCTGGGAGGCCAGACCGGCCATCGGGCCGACGAGTCGATCGACGCCGACCTGGTCGCCCAGTTCGCCCAGGCCTGCCGCAACGTGGCGGTGGCGCTGAAGGCGGCCGACGCCGAACCAGAACATCTCGTCTCGATGGTGATCTACACCACCGACCCGGCGGCGTACCGGGCCAACCTGAAGGCCCTCGGCGAGGAGTACCGGCGGGTCTTCGGACGGCACTTCCCGGCGATGGCCCTGTTCGGTGTCACCGAGCTGTTCGACCCGAGGTCCCTGGTCGAGCTGGTCTGCGTGGCCGTGGTCCCCTAGAGGCGACGGCGGCGTCGCCCGCCGTCTACTCGTCGAGGACGAACACCGGTTCCGTGTAGTGGCGGATACGCCCGTTCCGGGCCCGGTCTTCGACGAGACGGTCGAGTTCGGCCTGTTTCTCGTCGAGGGGGATGTCGTCGGCGAGGAGCCGAAGCGGCACCCCGAGTCGGAGGACCCGCCCGGGGATGACGAACCGGGTGATCCCCGCGGGCAGGCGGTCTCCGCCTTCGGCGGCTGCGGTGACCTCGTCGAGGCTCAGATGGCTGAACGACACCAGCGCCGCCATGTCGGGGTAGATGGCGGCGGAGGCGGCAGGGTCGGGCCTCGTCGACCGTGACACCCGTCCCACCCGCAGGTAGCAGGCGACGAAGGCGGAGAGGGCGGCGTGGGGAGACACCCCGGGGGCGGGATGCACCGATGCGGGCTCGCCGGTCACGAAGTAGACCCGAGCGACCCCCCGTTCCACGAGGGGGCGCAGCTCCACCCCATCGACGGCCTTCAGCTCGCGCCGCAGATCGTCGACGTCGACCCCCCGGATCACGTGCCGCCAGGTGCGGAGCTCGAGGTCGCCGGACGCCACCACCTGGACCACCGTGTCACGAAAGCCTCTCCGCCGAAGGGCTTCGGTCCGGGTGGCGCCGTCCAACAGCACGTAGTGGTCCGAAGCCGGGGTCACCACCGGCGGATTGAGCAGCACCCCCGCCTCGTCGAGCCGGGAGACGAGCCGGTCCACCCGGGCCGGGTCCACCTCTTCGTGGGGTGTGACTCGGTCGAGGGGTACGACCTTCAACGTGAATCCGTTCTTCATCGGCGCAGAGGGTAGGGGACCGCAGCGACACGCCGTCGCCGAGTTCCCGGCCTCGACCCCGATCCCGGCGGCATCGCCGTGTCTCGGCGTGTAGGTTCGGTGCCGACGGGACCGCCGCTCGACCCGGTGCCTCCCCGACTTCGGGATGGCGCCGAAGCTGTGGGGGGAGCCCGATCCGACCCCCCGGGCACACAACCCCCACCCGGGGGGTCGGGTCAACTTGTCCCGGCGTAGCGGCGGTCACCTCCGCCGCAACGGGTAGGGTCGGACGCCATGCGTGACCGGACCGCCCGCCGCCTCTCCGCCCTCCACCGGGTCGTCTACCGGGCCACCGGCGGCGTGATCGGACGGCGTCTGGTGAACAACGACATGCTGCTCCTCACCACCCGGGGGCGCCGCACCGGACGGCCCCACACCGTCCCCCTCCTCTACCTCCTCGACGGCCCGCACCCGGTCGTCGTCGCCTCCTGGGGCGGCCGGCCCCACCATCCCGAATGGTATGAGAACCTGCTCCGCCACCCGACCGTCGAAGTGCAGCTCCGCCGGCGCCGGTTCACCGCCGAAGCCGAGCCCCTCACCGAACCCGAACGGAGCGTCTGGTTCCACCGTGCCGTCGCCGCCTACCCCGGCTACGCCGAGTACCAGGCCCGTACGGATCGGGTGATCCCGGTGGTGCGTCTCGTCCGCTCCGACCGGCCGCCCTCCCCTCCTGTATCGACCCGGGACTCCGCGTAGGGTGGGCCTCCACGGGAACGAGGAGGCAGAGATGGGCGAGGTCGGATCCGGGCAGGTCACCACGGAGCGCCTCGACACCTTCTACCTCGAGGCCGGTCCGGCCGACGGCGTCCCGGTGCTGATGATCCACGGCAACCTCGCCACCTGCCGTTTCTTCGACCACGTCCTCGCGGGCGCCCCCGACCGCTACCGGGTGATCGCACCCGACATGCGGGGGTTCGGACGGTCCGCCAAAGTGGGGATCGACGCCACCCGCGGCCTGCGGGACTGGGCAGACGACGCCCGTGCCCTCGTCGCCGCCCTCGGGATCGAACGTCCCGTCCATCTGGCGGGCTGGTCGACGGGGGGTGGGGCGATCGGGACCTGGGCGATGGAACATCCCGAAGAGGTGGCGTCTTTGACGTTGATCGACCCGGTCTCCCCCTACGGGTTCGGTGGGACCCGCGACGCCGACGGCACCCCCACCACCGACGACTACGCCGGTTCGGGAGGTGGCATCGCCGCACCCGAGTTCGTCGAGCGCCTGCGCACGGGCGACCGTTCAGCCGACAGCGACTTCTCCCCCATCAACCTGATGCGTGCCTTCTACTGGTCGCCGAGCCACCGTGAGCCCGACGAACGCGAGGCGATGCTGGTCGACGAGATCCTCATGAGCCTCGTCGGAGACGACGGCTACCCCGGCGACTCGACACCGTCGGAGCACTGGCCGGGCGTCGCCCCCGGGACCCGGGGGATCCTCAACGCCCTCAGCGGGAAGTACTGCAACTGGTCGGCCATCGTCGATGCCGAGCCGAAACCTCCGATCCTCTGGACCCACGGAACCGAAGACCTGGTCGTGTCGGACACATCGATGTTCGAGATGGGGAACCTCGGCCAGATGGGGGCGGTGCCGGGCTGGCCCGGTCCCGACGCCTACCCGCCGCAGCCGATGGTCACCCAGATCCGGACGGTGCTCGGACGCTACGCCGACGCCGGCGGCAGGGTGGAGACGGTGATGTTCGAAGGCTCCGGTCACGGCCCCCACGTCGACGCCGCCGACCGCTGGCAGCACACCTTCTGGCAGTTCCTCGACTCGGTCGAACCGCTCGTCTGACTCGTCGCCGGCCCCCGGAACGTCCCCCGAAGCGGCCGTCGCCCCGTCGAAGAATGAGCCGGAAGTCCCGATTGAAGGCTGCCCTATCCGCCGTATAGTGCTCACAGGGAGGGAGTAGGGCAGCGTATGGGAGGCACGCTTTTCGATCTGGTGGCGAACGCTTCGTCGCGCCACCCGGACCGACCGTTGCTCCTCGCCCCGGACCGAATCCCCCTCACCGGCGGAGCCTTGGAGACCGCCGTGGCGGACCTCGCCGGTGACCTGCGACGCCTCGGCGTCCGGGCCGGCGACGTCGTCGCCTCGGTCCTCCCCAACGGGCCCGAAGCCGTCACCATCTTCCTCGCCTCGGCGATCGCCGGGACCGCCGCCCCCCTCAACCCCGGCTACCGCACGGCGGAGATCGACTTCTACCTGGCCGACCTGACGCCTCGGCTCGTCGTCCTGCCGCCCGCCGGGGCGTCCGAAGCCGAGGAGGCGTGCCGACGTCGGGGCGTGCCCGTCGCCCGGCTGCGCCTTCACCCGGAGGCAGGCAGGGCGACGCTGACCGGGCACGAGGACCCGGTCGACCATCCCCTCGACCCCGACCCCGAGGATGTCGCCCTCATCCTCCACACCTCCGGCACCACCTCCCGCCCGAAGATGGTGCCGCTCCGCCACCGGAACCTGGCGGCGTCCGCCGCCCACGTCGCCGGCACGCTCCGCCTCACCGCCGACGACCGCTGCCTCAACGTCATGCCCCTCTTTCACATCCACGGACTCGTCGCTGCGGTCCTCGCCAGCCTCTGCGCCGGCGGCTCGGTGGTGGCCACCCCCGGCTTCGTCGGGACCGAGTTCTTCGGGTGGTTCGAACAGTTCCACCCCACCTGGTACACCGCCGTTCCCACGATCCACCAAGGGATCCTCGACCGCAGCGAATCCGCGCACCGGGTCATCGCCGCCAACCCGCTGCGGTTCATCAGGTCCTCGTCGGCGTCCCTCGCCCCACGGGTCATGTCCCGGCTGGAGGAGGTGTTCCGAGCTCCCGTCGTCGAAGCCTACGGGATGACCGAAGCCGCCCACCAGATCGCCTGCAACCCGCTTCCGCCGGGGATCCGGAAGCCAGGCACCGTCGGTCCGCCGGCGGGTCCCGAAGTGGCGATCCTCACCACGGACGGGATCGACACCCGACCGGGTGTCGAAGGGGAAGTGGTGATCCGAGGCGTCAACGTCACCTCCGGGTACCTGGCCGCCCCAGACGTGAACGCCGACGCCTTTGTGGACGGATGGTTCCGGACGGGCGACCTCGGGTCCTTCGACACCGACGGCTACCTGAAGCTCTTGGGTCGTTCGAAGGAGATGATCAACCGGGGCGGCGAGACGATCGCCCCCCGGGAGATCGACGACGTCCTGCTGGAACATCCCGGGGTTCGTCAGGCGCTCGCCTTCGGCGTCCCCGACCGCCGCCTGGGTGAGCAGGTGGCCGCCGTCGTCGTCCCCGAACCCGACGCCGAGCTGGACGAGATGGAGCTGCGGCGCTGGACCGAGGCGAGGCTGTCGGCGGCGAAGGTACCCCGACGAATCCTGTTCATGGATTCCATCCCCCGCGGTCCGACCGGGAAACTGCAACGAATCGGCCTGGCGGAGAGGCTCGGTCTCGCCGACCTCGACGGGACCGAAGCCAGACACGACCCGCCCACGCCTCCCCGAACCGCGCTCGAGCGCCTCCTCGCCGACCTGTGGGCCGAGGTGCTCCACGTCGAGGAGGTCGACGTCGAAGCCCCCTTCCTCGAGCTGGGAGGCGACTCCATGCTGGCCACCAGACTCCTCGCCCGAGTGCAGGAGACCCTCGACCTGGAGTTGTCGATGGTCGGGTTCTTCGACCGTCCCACCGTGGCGGCCCAAGCCACCTTCATCGAGGAGATGCTCGTCGACGATGGATGACCGCAGCCACCGGATCGAACGGATCCTCGCCGAGCGCCTTCGCCGGGCCCGGTCGGGCATCGTCCACGTCGACGAGCCGACCGCTCCCCTCTCCCACGTGCAGCAGAGCCTGTGGATCCTGTCCCAGCTCGCCGGGAACCGGCCGACCGCCCACCGTCCCCTCTCCCTGTCGGTCGGCGGTGAGCTCGACGTCGACGCCCTCGCAGCGGCCCTCGGCGCCGTCGTGCGACGCCATGCGGTGCTGCGGACCACCTTCCCCACCGACGGACCGGAACCGATCCAACGGGTGGAGGCGCCGGGTCCGGTGGACCTGCCGGTGGTCGACGTGTCCGGCGATCCCGACCCAGCTACGGCGGCCCGCCGCGAAGCCGAACGTCACTTCCGTCGACCCTTCGACCTCACCCGGGAGGTGCCGTTCCGGCCGCTGCTGATCCGTCGGGGACCCTCCGACCATCTCCTGGCAGTGTCCCTCCACCACATCGTCTTCGACGGGTGGTCGGAGCGGATCTTCGTGAACGAACTCGTCGCCCACTACGACGCCGCCGTCGAAGGCCGGACATCCGCCGACCTCCCGACCCCGACGATCGGCTTCGCCGATTTCGCTCGGTGGGAACGGAGCCAGATCGACGAGGAACGGATCGCCGCCGACCTCGCATACTGGCGCAGACGTCTGGCCGACCTCCCCCCCGACCTGGACCTGCCGCCGGATCGGAGGCCTGCGGGCGACGTCGAACCGGTCTCGGCGAGGGTCCCGGTCGAACTGACCCGCCGGTTGGAGGCGTTGGCGACCTCGAACCGGGCGACGTTGTTCATGACGCTGCTCGCCGCCCTCCAGGTGCTCGTCGCCCGCCACAGCGGACAAGACGACGTCCTGGTCGGCGTCCCGACCGCCGGGAGGCCGCTGCCCGAAACCGAGCCGCTCATCGGGTGTTTCATCAACACCGTCGTCATCCGCGCCGACCTGGCGGGGAACCCTCCGTTCACCGCGGTGCTCGACCAGGCCCGGACCGCCACCCTCGAGGCCCTGGACCACGCCCGAGCGCCCTTCGGCCGGGTGTTCGGGGAGATCCGTCCTTGGACACCGGATCGGGTACCGCTGTACCGGGTGAGTTTCCAGCTTCGGAACTTCCCCGAACCGTTCCGACGGTCCGTCCATCTCGACGTGACGGTCACCGACGAGGCGCCTTCACCCGGTGACCACCTCACGCTCAGGGCCGCGCGAAACGACGACGGCGTCGCACTGACCTTCGGCTACGACCCGACCCGCTTCCGACGGGACACGATCGAACGCTGGGCGGGCCACTACCTGACCCTGCTCGAAGCCGTGGCGGAGGATCCCACCTCCGGGATCCGTGACCACGTCCTCCTCACCGCCACCGAGCGTCGCCGGGTGGTGGTGGACTTCAACGACGGTGCCACCCGTCCCGAGGGTCCCCGGACCCTCGTCGCCGATCGGGTCCGGCAGGTCGCCGCCCGCCTCCCCGACGCGACCGCCGTCGAAGACGGGGAGGAGCGGGTGAGTTTCAGAGACCTCGACCTGATGGTCGATCGGGTGGCAGCCGCCCTCGTCGAACGGAACCTCGACGGCGAAGACCGGGTCGTGGTGTACGCCGACCGCAGCATCCCCACGATCGCCGGGATCCTCGGGGCGTTGCGGGCCGGCGTGGCCTACATCCCCGTGGACGCCGACCTCGCCACCGCCTGGTTGGGTACCGTCGTCGCCCAGGCTCGCCCGAGCCTGATCCTCACCCGCCCCTGGCTGGTCCCTGCGACAGCGTCCCTGGGGGTCGAGGTGGCCGTGCTCGACGACCTCGTCGACGGCCCCGCCTGCGCCCCCGTCGAAGGACGGGCCCGACCCGAGGACGTGGCGTACATCCTCTACACGTCGGGGTCGACCGGCCCACCCAAGGGGGTCCTCGTCGAGCAGCGAAACCTCGCCTCGTTCCTCGATTCGATGGCCGCGGTCCGGCCCCTCGGACCCGACGACCGGGTGATGCTGTTCCATTCGATCTCCTTCGACGCCGTCGCCAGCAACCTCCACGCCCCACTCGCCTTCGGCGCCTGCGTCGTCGTTCGGGACGAGGACGCGGTGGCGTCGATCCCCCGGCTGCTCCGGTGGTTGGACCGTCGGCGGATCACCGTCATGAGTCTGCCCACCGGGATGTTCCACGCCCTGGCCGAGGAGATGGTGAAGACCGACACCGAGTTTCCGCCCCGCCTCCGTCTCATCTTCTTCGGCGGCGAGCAGGCGCGAGCCGACGTCGTCGGACGGTGGCTCCGGCGTTTCGGAGACCGGGTGGTGCTCCACAACTCGTACGGCCCGACGGAGACCACCGTCTTCGTGGCCTGGCACGAGTTCGGCGCCGACGATCTGGCCCTCGACTGGGTACCGATCGGCCGCCCTGTGCCGGGCACCGCCATCTACGTCCTCGACGACCGGGGACGTCCAACGCCGATCGGTGTACGCGGCGAGATCTACGTCTCGGGGCCGTTGGTGGCCCGCGGGTACCTGGAGGCGCCGGAGCTGACCAATGCCCGGTTCCTGGCCGACCCCTTCCGGCCGGGGGAGCGGATGTATCGGACGGGCGACATCGGACGCTGGCTCCCGGACGGCACCCTGGAGACGCTGGGCAGGGTGGACCGCCAAGTGAAGGTCCGGGGCTTTCGGGTGGAACCGGGGGAGATCGAGGCCACCCTCCGCAGTTTCGACGACGTCGAAGACGCAGCCGTCGTACCCGCCGAGACGGCCGACGGGACCCGGGCGCTGCATGCGTACATCGTGGGCACCGCCGACCCCCTGGAGGTCCACGCCCGTCTCCGCACACGGCTTCCCTCGTTCCTGGTTCCCGCCACCGTCACCCCGGTCGAGACGCTTCCCGTCAACGTGGCGGGGAAACTCGACGTCCACAGTCTCCCCGATCCTCTCCGCCCGGAGCCGGTGAGCCGTCGCCGGTCCGGTCTCGGGCCGGCCGAGGAGGTGGCGGCGACGTGGCGGGAGGTGCTCGGCCTCGACGCCGTCGATCCCGACTCCTCCTTCTTCTCCCTCGGGGGGCATTCGCTGTTGGCACTCCGTCTGCTGTCACGCCTCCGGAACCGACTCGGATGCGAGGTGCCCCTCACGGTCCTCTTCGAACATCCGACCCTCCGCCTGTTCACCGCCGCGGTGGAGGCCCTCGTCACCGGGCAAGGATCCGACGGTTCCGTCGGAGCGGCCGAGCCCGCCCCGTCGACGAACCCTCCGCCCGTGTCCTCCGGCCTGGCGGCGGCGGACGTGGCGACGCTCCTCAAGGAGATCGAACAGCTCACCGACGAGGAGGCGGAAGCCCTCCTCGCCCGCCTCGACGAGGAGCCGACATGACCGCCACCCCGCTCCCGGATCCCACCGCACCCCTGGTCGCCGCCGGGTTCGCCCCGGTCGTCGACACTTTCCGCCGGTGGGTCGAGACCGCTCCCGACGCCGTCGCCGTCGAAGCCGAAGGGATGTCCCTCACCTATGGCCAGCTCGGCGAATGGGCGGACGCCATCGCCGCCGACCTCGTCTCCCACGGCGTCGAACGAGGACACCGGGTGGCGATCATCACCCGCCGAAACCCGGGGGCGATCGCGACGATGATCGCGACGCTGCAGGTGGGTGCGGTGATGGTGCCGGTCGACGCCTCCCTGCCTCCCCTTCGGGTCGAGACCCTCCTCGCCGCATCGGATCCCCGGATGTGCGCCGTCGTCGGCTCGGCCCTGGCCGATACGGCGGGCCGCCCGACCGTCGCCGTGCCCGAATGGCCACCGGCCCACCTCGACAGCTGCGGCGGAACGCACCGTGACGTGGGTCCCACCGATCCCGCCTACGTCTTCTTCACCTCCGGCACCACCGGCACCCCCAAGGGAGTCCTCGGCGCCCACGGCCCCCTCGCCCAGTTCATGGACTGGATGGCGTCCGAGTTCGGGATCGGTCGGGACGACCGGGTCGCCCTGACCCGGAGTCTCGGCTTCGACGCCGCACTCCGTGAGGTCTTCGTCCCCCTCACGGTCGGCGCCCGCATCGTCGTCGCTCCCGACCCCTGGGATCCGGACCGGATCCTCGACTGGGTGGCCCGACGCCGGATCACCGTCCTCAACGCCACCCCGTCCCACGCCGACCTGTGGCTCGACGTGCCGACCGACCTGCCCACCGCTCTGCGCTGGGTGTTCTTCTCCGGTGAACGTCTCGACCGGCCCCTCGTCGAACGGTGGCGTAAGCTCGTCGCTCCCCCCGGATCCCTCGTCAACCTGTACGGACCCACCGAGACCACCTTCATCCGGAGTTTCCACCGGGTCGAGGACCACCCCGACGACGGGCCCATCCCGGTGGGACGTCCCCTTCCGGCATCCCAGCTCCTCGTGGTCGACGCGACCGGACGGCTCTGCGGACCCGACGAACCAGGTGAGGTGCTGATCAGGACGGCCTACGGAACCCTCGGCTACCTCGACGGTGACAGCGGCGGACGTTTCGTCCCCAACCCCTTCACCGGCGACGCCGACGACGTCGTCTACCGGACCGGTGACGTCGGCTGGTATCGACCGGACGGGACGGTGGTCGTCTCGGGTCGGGTCGACGACCAAGTGAAGATCCTCGGTCTCCGGGTCGAACCTGCGGAGGTCGCAGCCGTCCTCGAGTCGCATCCCGGCGTCCGTCGGGCGGTGGTGGTGGGGGTCGGGGAGAGTCCGGTCCGTCTCGTCGGCTTCGTCGTCCCCGAAGGGTCCACACCCGACCCCGGCGACCTCCGGCGCCACGCCCAGGAGCGGCTTCCCAGCCCTGCCGTCCCCGCCAAGATCCTGGTCACCGACCGGATCCCGGTCACCTCCAACGGCAAGACGGACCGGGAGGCGTTGCGGGCCCGAGCCGAAGCCGAGATCCTGAACCGTCACCCCGACCCGACGCAGACGGTCCGCCGCGACGACCTCGAAGACCGTCTCGCTCGGCTCTCCCCGGCGAAACGGGCCCTGTTGGAGGCCCGCCTGCGGCAGCGTTCCGCCCCACCGGTCCGGGAAGCTCCGTTGTCGCCGGCCCAGGAGAGGCTCTGGTTCCTCGACCGGCTCTACCCGGGACGGGCCTTCTACAACATCCCCCGGGTCCACCGGCTGCACGGACGGCTCGACGTCGAAGCGCTCCAGCGAGCATGCGACCTCGTGGCCGCTCGCCACGAGATCCTGCGGACCCGGTATGTGGACCGCGACGGTGAGCCGGTCCAGGTGGTCGACCCGCCCGGTCCGGCACCGTTCTCGTTCATCGACCTGTCGGGCCGGGCCGACGCCGAAGCCGAACTGAAGACGATCGACGAAGCCGAGGCCGACCGGGGCTTCGACCTCGCCGCCGGGCCGATCTGGCGTGTCACCCTGATCCGGCTCGGACCGACCGAACATCTGCTGCGGGTCGTGATCCATCACATCGCCGCCGACGGCTGGTCGCTCCCCATTCTGTACCGGGAGATGTCGGAGGCCTACCGGGCCTTCGTGCACGGCGACGCACCTCGCCTCGACCCCCTACCGATCCAATACGCCGACTACGCCGAACGTCAGCGGCGCCGGATCGCCGAAGGTGCCTACGCCGATGCTCTGCGCTTCTGGGCCGATCACCTCCGCGACGCCCCCGAACTGTTGTCCCTTCCTACCGACCGGCCCCGGCCACCGGTGACGTCGTCTCGGGGACGCAGACTCCAGTTCCGTTGCCCGTCGGCCCGGACCGACGCCTTCACCAGGATCGTCCGTGACGAGGCGGCCACCCCGTTCATGGTCGGTCTGGCACTCTACGTGGCGTTGCTGCACCGCCTCGCCCGAACCGACGACCTGGTGGTGGGCGTACCCAGCGCCGACCGGTCCGACACCGACACCCATTCGCTGATCGGGTTCCTGGTCAACACCCTGGCTCTGCGCTCGACGATCACCCCCGAGATGACGTTCCGGGACCTGGTCCGGGAGACGCGCCGCCGGGTGATCGAAGCGTTCGACCACCGGGAAGTGCCCTTCGAGCATGTGGTCCGGGAGTTGTCTCCACCACGTCACGCCGACCGAACCCCCCTCTTCCAGGTGTTCTTCCAGTTCGGGGTCGATGCGTTCCGCGCCCGGCCGGAGTTCCCCGGCGTCGACGCCGAGCCTGTCGGGCAGGAGACGACGACCTCCAAGTTCGACCTCACCATGTACCTGTCGGCGCACCAGGAGTGCCTCGGAGGCACCGTCGTCTTCGCCACCGACCTGTTCGACGAACCGACGATCGACGGTTTCATGCGGGAGTTCGACCTTCTCGCCGGAAGGCTCCTCGACAGCCCCGACAGCCCCATCGGAACGGGCGAACCGTCCCTACCGTCGGCCGCTGCGGCGTCCCCGGCGCCGAAGGTCACCCAGACGCACCCGGGCCGGTCGAAACCCGACCCGCAGACCGTCGAGACCATGTGCCGCATCTGGGCGGACCTCCTCGGCGTGGACGTCGGTCCCGACGACGACTTCTTCGTCCTGGGAGGACATTCCCTCCTCGCCATCAGGGTCTTCTCCCAGATCGAGACGGAATGGGGAGTTCAGCTCCCGATCAGCGCGATCTTCGAGGCGACCACCCCCCGCACCTTGGCCGCCCGCCTCACCGACGACCATCTGCCCGAAGTGGCAGAGCCCGAGGCTCCGTCCGTGCAACGGTATCCTCTCTCGTTCTCACAACGACGACTCTGGTTCCTCGATCGTCTTGACCCGGGCGCGGGCAACTACCACACCCCGTGGCAGGTGAGGCTCCGGGGACGGCTCGACCTGAAGGCCCTGCAGGCAGCCGTCACCGACCTCGTCGAACGCCATGCCGTGTTCCGCACCCGGATCGTCACCGAACGGGGCGAGCCGATGGGCGAAGTCGATCCCCCCGGACCGGTCGAAGTGACGGTGGTCGACGTCGCCGAAGAAGACCTCTCCGACGTGCTCTCCGAGGAAGCTCGGCGACCCTTCGACCTCGGCGCCGACTGGACCCTCCGCGCGACGGTCTTCCGGTTGGGTCCCGACGACCAGGTCCTCTCCTTCGTCGCCCACCACATCGCCACCGACGCCGACTCGATGACGATCTTCCAGCGAGAGCTCGCCGAGCTCTATACAGCCCACCTGGAGGGACGGCCGCCCCGTCTCGAGCCGCTCCCGACGAGCTACGCCGAGTTCGCCCGCGCCCAGATCGAACGGTTCTCGTCCCGGGGGGAGCCCCATCTCCGCTGGTGGCTCGACACCCTCGCCGGGGATCTGCCGATCCTGGACCTGCCCACCGACAAGGCCAGGCCCCTCACCGCCGCCCGGGAGGGTGACACCGCCTACACGAGGCTCGGATCCGACGTCGTCGACGCGCTCCTCGGGTTGGCCGGGGAGGTGCGGGCCACCCCCTTCATGGTCACCCTCGCCGCCTTCGCCACCCTCCTCGCCCGCTACACCCGCCAGGACGAGGTCGTCATCGGCATCCCCGCGACGGAGCGGTCCTCCCTCGAGACGGAGGGCCTCATCGGCTTCTTCGTCAACTCTCTGCCGATCCGCCTGACCGTCGACCCGAACGACCGTTTCCGGGACCTGGTGAGCCGGGTGAGACAGGCCGTCCTCGACGCCCTGGACCACCGTGACGTCCCCTTCGAGGCGATCGTCGAGCATCTCGACCCGCCCCGCGACCCGTCCCGCACCCCCATCTTCCAGACGATGTTCGACATGGGCCATCCCTCTCCCGAAGCGTTCAGCCTCCCCGGCCTGGAACGGATCCCCCTCGGTGTCCGCCGCCGGCGACGACCCGCCAAGTTCGACCTCCGGGCCCACGCCTCCTTCGGTGATGGACGGTTCGTCACGTTCTTCGAGTACCGAACCGACCTGTTCGAACCGGGCACCATCGAGGACATGGCGGAGCAGTTCGGACGACTCCTCACCTCCGCCGTCACCTCCCCCGACACCGAGATCGGCGACCTGGCCATGGCCGCACCCACCGACCGGTCTCACCTCCCGGCGGTACAGGCGCCGACGGGTACCGTCCACGAGGCGTTCGAACGGATCGTCCGGGAACGTCCCGGCTCCGTCGCCGTGACCCACGGCGAGGTGGACGTCACCTTCGCCGAGCTGGACCGGGCCGCCGACGAGCTCGCCGCCGCCCTGGCCGATGCCGGGGTGAGACCGGGAGACACCGTCGGAGTCCGGATGCCACGTTCGGTCGGCATCGTGGCGACCCTGCTCGCGATCCTCCGCCGGGGGGCGGTCTACGTACCCCTCGACGAGTCGTACCCGCCGGAACGGATCAGAACCATCATCGAAGACGCGAAGCTGGCGGCGATCGTCGAGCCCGGACCGAAGGTCGAACGGTTGGACCGTCCCGCCGAACCACGCCTGGACGCGACGCAGCTCCCCGCCTACGTCATGTACACGTCGGGGTCCACCGGCCGCCCGAAGGGGGTGGTGGTGCCCCACCGGGCGATCCTGCGCCTGGTGACGGACCCCGACTATGTGGATCTCGGTCCCGACCGGGTCGTCGCCTTCGCCTCGAACACCGGGTTCGACGCCGCCACCTTCGAGATCTGGGGGAGTCTCCTCAACGGTGGGCGTCTGGTGGTCCTCGACCGCGACGTCGTCCTCTCCCCCGACGCCCTCGCCGGCGCACTGCGACGGTTCGGTGTGACGACCATGTTCGTCACCACCGCCCTGTTCAACACCGTGGTCGCCCGCCGTGGGGACGCCTTCGCCTCCCTCGACACGCTGCTGTTCGGCGGCGAGGCGGTGGACACCGAAGCCGTGAGGCGCTGTCTCCGTTCCGGTCCGCCCCGCCGCCTCGTCCATGTGTACGGGCCCACCGAGACGACCACCTTCGCGACGTGGCATCTCGTCGACGCCCTCGCCGACGACGCCCGCACGGTACCGATCGGACGTCCGATCACCGCCACCACGGTCCGTGTCGTCGACGCCTCCGGCCGGGACCTCCCCCGGGGAGTGCCCGGGGAGTTGGTGATCGGCGGCCCCGGGGTCGCCCTGGGATACCTTGGCGACCCCGAGCTCACCGAGCGACGGTTCCGGCCGTCCCCGAACGGTCCCGAATACTGGACCGGCGACCTGGTGCGGAGACGTCACGACGGCGACATCGAGTTCCTGGGGAGGTTGGACCGGCAGGTGAAACTGCGGGGATTCCGGGTGGAACCCGGCGAAATCGAGACGCACCTCACCTCCCATCCCCGGATCGACGCCGCCGTGGTGGTTCCCCGGCCAGGCCCCTCCGGGATGCAACTGGTCGCCTACGTGGTGGGCGACGTCACCCCCGGCGAAGCCACCGACCACCTGCGGGGACGGATACCGTCGTTCATGGTGCCGGCGGCGGTCGTGCCGATACCGGAGCTGCCCCTCACCCCGAACGGGAAGATCGACCTGTCCGCCCTTCCCGAACCGACCCGGGCTCCGAGCCCCTACGTGGCGCCGTCCGGCGAAGCGGAGGAACGAATGGCTCGACTCTGGGAGCAGATCCTCGAGGTGGAACGGGTCGGCGCCACCGACGACTTCTTCGCCCTGGGAGGCCATTCCCTGCTGGCGATCAAGCTGTTCGCCGCCATCGCCGACGAGTTCGGGGTGTCCGCTCCGCTCTCCATCCTCTTCGAGGCACCCACCGTCGAGGCCCTCACCGCCCGGATCGTCGCCGCCGCCGGCACCGACGAGGCACCGTCTCCCCCGCCGGTGGTCACCATCCGTCCCGGCGGCGACCGGCCACCGCTGTTCTGTTTCCCCCCGGCCGGAGGCAACGTCATGGTGTACGAGCCGATGGCCCGGGCCTTCGACGGTGAACGGCCGATCCTCGGAATCCAGGCTCCGGGAGCGGACGGCACCGTCGAGCCGCTCCGCACCATCGACGCCTTGGCCCGCTACTGCGAGGAGGTGATCCTCGCCGTCGAGCCGGAGGGCCCCTACCTGTTCGCCGGGTACTCGTTCGGTGGGATGATCGCCTACGAGACCGCCCGGCGGATGAGAGCCGCCCAACGCGATGTCGCCCTCGTCGTCCTCATCGACACCCGGACCATTCCCCCTCTCGATCTCGGCTCCGAGATCCGCCGGGACCTGGACCTCGTCCGCCGGCACGGCCGACAGGGGGTGAAGGCCGTGGGACGCCGGTTCCTGGCCCGCCTCCGCCGTGTGGCCGGCCGGGTCCGCCACGAACCCAAGGTCCTCTGGTATCGGATCACCGGCCGACCCCTCTCCCCCCTCCTCGCCGGGCGACGCCTCACCGCCGCCAGCATCGAAGCCGCCAGTGGCTACCAGCCGCCCCCCTACGACGGTCGGGTCCTGTATCTGGTCGCCGGGGGTCTGCCGGCCCGGTGGCGGCGACGGGCCATCGAACCGTGGCGTCGGGCGACGACCGGACCCTTCGACGTCGCCGAAGTGCCCGGGACCCACAAGGGGTCCCGCTCGGTCATGGATGAACCCAACGCCCGGCTCCTGGCCGAGCGGATCCGCCAGGAACTCGCCCGAGAGGAGACGTCACCATGACCGCCACCGCCGTCCAGGTCACCGTGGACCTGTGGTTCGGTGAGCCTCGCCCGGGACCGATCGAGCTGCTGTCCGCCGACGAACGCCTCCGGGCCGACCGTTTCGTGTCCGACGTCGCCCGTGCCGAGTTCGTGGCGACCCGCACCTGGCTGCGGTCCATCCTCGCCGGATACGTGGGGGTGCCTGCGGCGTCGCTGCGGTTCCGGCTCGGACGGTGGGGAAAGCCCAGCCTGGTCGGATACGACCTGGAGTTCTCGGTGAGCCACGCCCGAGGCCCGGTGCTGGTGGCAGTGTGCGCCGGCCATCCGGTGGGCGTGGACCTCGAGACCCTGCGGCCGGGAGTGTGGGATCCCGCCGCCGCCTCCCTCGTGCTGACACCGCAGGAGATGAAGACCGTCCGATGCGCCACCGACCCCGACGCCGCCTTCCTCGGCCTGTGGACCCGGAAGGAGGCGTATTCGAAGGTCTTCGGTCGGGGCCTCACCGACCGACTGGCCTCCGTCGATCTGCGTGCCGACCCCACCCTGGTGGACGGCATCGAGGTACGGTCCCTCGACTTGGGCCCGAACTTCGTCGCCTCCCTCGCCTGCCCCCAGGGGGCGGTGGGCACGTGGAGGACCCGATGACCCGCCGGGCCATCCGCCGCTACGCCCGGTACTACCGCTCGTCCCGAAACAGGCTCGCCCTCGGACTGTTCCTGTCCCTCCTCCAGGCCCTGGCACTGGTCCCGGTGCCGATCCTGGTCCGGGTCGCGATCGACGAGGCCATCCCCTCCAAGGACGTCGGCCGGCTGGTGGGCCTCGGGTTCGTCATCCTCGCCTTGGCGACCGCAGGGGCGGCCATCTCCCTGGCGGCCGGGTACATGACCGCCACCGCCGTACGTGCGGCCGTCCGCCGCCTCCGCGCCGACGCGGTGACCAAGCTGTTCGCGGTGAGCCGCCGTTTCATCACGGCGGCGGAGCCGTCGGTGCTCCACGACCAGATCGTCCAGGAGACGGCACGGGTGAGCGCGGGAACGTCGGCGGTGCTGGGGAACTTCCTCCCGGGCGTGGTGCTGGTCGCCGGGATCGGTGCCGTCCTGGTCGCCATGAACCCGACGCTCGCCCTGGTCACGTTGGCGTTCGGCCCGCTCATCTTCTTCGCCGGACGCCTCCTCGGGCGGGAGGTGCAGGCCCGGGTGGAACGTCAACATCACGCATTCGAACGTTTCAGCCGGGAAGTCCTGCGGGTGTTGCGGACGATGGACCTGATCCGCACCCACGGCGCCGAAGACCTCGAGATGCGCCGCATCGACCGCACCGCCGGCGACCTGGAGTCGGCCGGGGTGTCACGCACCCTGTGGAGCAACGCCTACTCGGTGACCCAGTCGACCCTGCTCGCCCTCGCCGGAGCCGGGGTCCTCATCATCGGCGGTGTCTTCGTCGTCCGCGGCCAGATGAGTCTCGGCGATCTGATCTCGTTCTACGCCGGGTTCGCTCTCCTCCGCGGGCCCCTCGCCGGCATCGCCATCCGAGTCCCGGCGGTGATCGAAGGCGTCACGTCGCTCCGCCACCTCATGGAGCTCCTCGACGAACCAGACATTCGCCCCTATCGGGGACGACGGCGGGTGACGGCCACCGGGTGGCTCAAACTCGTCGACGTCACCTTCGCCTACGACACCGAGCCGGTCCTCCACGACGTGTCCCTGGAGCTGGAACGGGGCAAGGTGACGGCGGTGGCCGGACCCAACGGTTCGGGAAAATCGACGATCGTCAACCTCATCCTCGGGTTTTACCGTCCCCAGCGGGGTGAGTTGTTCGCCGACGGACACCCCTATCCGGAGGTGGACCTGATCGAGCTGCGGCGGCAGATGGGAGTGGTGCCCCAGCAGACGATCATCCTCAACGCCTCGATCCTCGACAACATCACCTACGGGCGGCCCGACGTCGACGAGGCGGCCGTCCGGACCGCCCTCGAAGTGGCCGAAGCCGACTTCGTCGAACGCCTCCCCGACGGCCTCCACACCCTGGTCGGCGAAGAGGGCGTCTTCCTTTCAGGTGGGCAGCGCCAGCGTCTCGCCATCGCCCGCGCCGTCCTCCACCGACCTGCCCTGTTGATCCTCGACGAACCCACCAACCACCTGGACCGGGCCTCGATGGAGTCGGTGATGCGGAACATCGCCGCTCTGCGTCCCCGCCCGGCGGTGCTGCTGATCAGCCACCGGACGGAGGTGCTGGACACCGTCGACGAGCTGGTCGAGCTGAAGGAGGGTCGGGTCATCTCGGTGAACCCCAGCTGACCCGGTCGGCCGTCCGCTGCCGCCGACGGCCGCGGTCGCCGACGGTCAGCGGTAACGCCAGACGATCCGGCCTTTGGTCGGGTCGTAGGTGGAGACTTCGACTTCGACTTCGTCGCCCGGCAGGATCCGGATCATCCGACCGCGCCGCATCCGACCGGCAGGGCGGGCGGTGACGACCAGCCCGCCTTCCAGCTCGACCTTGAAGGTGGCGTCCCGAAGGACCTGCACCACCTTGCCCCGCATGCGGACGTACTCATCCTGTTTCATGTCGAGGAACCTCGGACCGAGGTCACAGGATAGAACGCGCGCTCGGGGGCTTCCGACGGACCGACGTCAGATGTGGAGGTGGTCGGCGGCCCGCCCGGCAGGGGGCAGCGGACGGAAGCGGGCAGGGGGAACCGGAGCTCCCACCCGCGTCAACGCCAGCTTCCACGACGGGGAGAACCCCAACGCCCAACGCAGCCCGACGACGGCGGCCCGTCCGGCCGGGATCGCCCCTCTGCGACGGCGCACCCCCAGCACCGTCCGGATTCGGTCGGGGACGATCCCGACGGCCGCTTCGAGGAGGATTCGGTACCCGTGACGTTGCAGACGACCCAACGGCGGGTCGCAGAGAAACCCGACCGCTTCGACCATGCCCGGAGAGGGACCGATGTCGGGATGGTCGGCAACCCAGGAGGAGAGGGAGGCGGCGTCCCGTGGCAGAGGGTCGGCGTCGAGCAGGGCGCCGAGGCGTGCCTGCTCGGCGACGAACCGGTCGGCCTGTTCGGCGGTGAGGGGTTCGGCACCGAACACCTGGTGGGCGGCGAGGAAGGAATCCACCAGCGTGTTGTGCACCCACGCCGCCAAGGCGGGGTCGTCGGCTGCGTAGGGTCGCCCCCGATGGGACTGCCCCACCACCCGACGGTGGGCCCGTCGGACCGCCGCCAGCGCCTCCTCCACTTCCGGCATCGCCCCATAGGCGGTGGCGGTCACGTAGGCGGAGGTGCGGGAGAGGCGACCCATGGGGTCGCTCCGGTAGGCGGAATGGTCGGCCACACCGGCGACGACTTCGGGATGGGCGGCCTGGATCAGCAGGGCCCGGATCCCCCCGACGAAGGTGGCGACGTCGGCCATCACCTTCCACGTGACCGACCCAGGTCCGAACAGGCCGGGGTCCCCCGAGTACTCCAGGCTGCGGGCGAGCGGGTAGGGGGCGTGGGTGAAGGGTCCGGTGGCCGAGGCCACCACCCGGCGACGGATCCGCTCCGTGAACATGGTCCAAGTCTCCCACCCTCCGACCGCAAGCCGTAGATCGGCGGGGGAGATACGGTGCGGGGTGTGATCCGTCCCGACCCCGACAGCCTCGCCCCCGCCGCGGCCGCCCTCGCCTACGCCGCGTCGGGATGGTCGGTGGTACCCGTCCACGTCGCCCACGAGGGACGGTGCAGCTGCGGGCGGGCCGACTGCAACGCTCCGGGGAAGCATCCCCGTCTCCGCTGGGAGGAGGCGCAGCACCATCCGGCCGACCCCACGCAGGTGGCCCGGTGGTGGCGGCGATGGCCGGACGCCAACGTGGGGGTGGTCACCGGTCGGGTGTCGGCGCTGGCGGTGATCGACGTCGACCCCCGCCACGGCGGCGACGCCGCCTTCGAGGACCTCCAGGCCGGCTGGGGAGGCCCGGTGGAGACCGTGACGTCGGCGACGGGAGGGGGTGGCCGACACCTCTGGTTCCGGACGTCGGACCCGCCGGCGTCGACGGTCCTCGCCGAAGGAGTCGAGATGAAGGCCGAAGGAGGGATGGTCGTCGCGCCTCCGAGCCTCCACCTGTCGGGCCACCGCTACCGATGGGAGCCGGGACGTTCTCCGTCTGTCCGTCCGCCTGCCCCCCTGCCGGGCTGGCTGCGGGCCATCGCCGGGGATGGGTTCCGGCCCGGGCGACGACCGAAGGATGCGCCGGTCCGCACCCGAGCGGAACAGGAGGCGTTCGTCGCCGCGTGGCGCCGGGCCGGAGTCGAGCTCCACCCCGGCGACAACTACTACCTCTGCCCCTTCCACGACGACCACCACCCGTCCCTCCACGTCGACGCCGAAGGGTGCCGGTGGTACTGCTTCGCCTGTCGCGACGGCGGCGGGATCGGGCGGCTGCGGGAGAAGCTGGGCGAGGCCCGTCCGGTTCGGCTGCGGCGTCGCATCCGGGGGTTCGCCGGACCGCGCCGTCCCGTGACGCTTCCCGGGGACCGGCCCGTCTCCGTGGTCGGTGAATCGGCGCATCAGGACGAGCTGTTGGAGCTCACGGGCGGCCGACGTTCCTACGCCGGCGTGGAGATGGAGGCGGTCGCCGAGCTGGTCCCCACCGACGACGGAACCATCGAGGTGCGGATCGGGGGGCGGACCGTCGGCGTCCTCGCCCGGGACGACGCGGCGACGCTCCGGCCGCTGGTGGAGGAGGCGATCGACAGCCTCGGTGCCGCGACCTGTCGGGCCGAGATCCGCGGCGGCTGGGACCGAGGTGGCGGGGACGTCGGACTGTTCGGGGTCGAGCTGTTCTGCCCCTGAGCGTCTCGGTCGCCATCGACGGGCCCGGCCCGTATGCTGCCGCCGACCGATGAGCCGCTCCCCCTCCCCCTCGCCCCGGCGGCCAGTACCTCGGCCCGAGAAGCTCGGGACCTTCCTCGGTGTGTTCACCCCGTCGATCCTCACCATCCTCGGCGTCATCCTGTATCTGCGGACCGGCTGGGTGGTCGGCAACCTGGGTCTGGGCGGGGCGATCCTGGTGGTGGTGATCGCCAACGCGGTGACGTTGGCCACCGCGCTGTCGGTGGCGGCGGTGGCGACCAACATGCGGGTCGGTGCCGGAGGCGCCTACTACATCATCTCGCGCAGTCTCGGGGTGGAGGTGGGGGCCGCCATCGGCATCCCCCTGTTCCTGGCGCAGGCGTTCAGCGTCACCCTCTACGCCTTCGGTCTGGCCGAGAGCCTCCGCCTCATCTGGCCGGAGGTACCGCTCCGTCCGGTGGCGGCGGCCACCGTGTTGGCGGTGGCGCTGCTCGCCGCCCGCGGCGCCGACGTCGCGCTCCGGCTGCAGCTCCCCATCATGGCCGGTATCGCCGTGTCGCTGGTCGTCCTCGTCGTCGGGGTCCTCGAGACGAATCCCACGACGGTCCGGGCCGCGGTCGGCGTCGCCGACTCTCCCGGCTTCTGGCCGGTGTTCGCGGTGTTCTTCCCGGCGGTGACCGGCATCATGGCGGGCGTGTCGCTCTCGGGGGACCTGCGACGCCCCGAACGGGCGATCCCGTGGGGAACGATCGGTGCGGTGCTGGTCGGGTTCGTGATCTACCTGGGGGCCGTCGTCGCCCTGGGATGGGCGGTGGATCCCACCACCCTGGTCGCAGACCACCTGATCTGGTTCACGCTGGCGGGAGGGCTGTCGTTCTTGATCTTCCCGGGTCTGTGGGGGGCGATCTTCTCGTCGGCGGTCGGCAGTGTGCTCGGCGCGCCCCGCACCTTGGAGGCGATGGTGGACGACCGGGTGCTTCCCCGTTTCCTCGGCCGACGGATCGGCGGGATCCGCGGGCCGGGGATCCCCCTCGTCGTCTCCCTGGCGGTCGCCCTCGGGGCGGTGGCCCTCGGCGACCTGAACGCCGTCGCCCCTGCGCTCACCATGTTCTTCCTGACCACCTACGGCATGGTGAACCTGGTGGCCGGGGTGGAGCGGCTCACCGGCGACCCGTCGTTCCGGCCGACCCTGCGGGTCCCCTGGTGGGTCTCTCTGGCGGGCGCCTTCGCATGTTTCTGGGTGATGTTCCTCATCAGCCCCGTCGCCCTGTTCGTCGCCGTCGTGGTCGAAGTGGGTGTCTACCTGGTGATGCGCCGGCGGGCATTGGCCGCCCCCTGGGGCGACCTCCGTCGGGGGGCCCTCATGGCGCTGGTCCGCTCCACCGTCCTCCAGCTCCGCCGTCTCCCCCACGACCCGCGCAACTGGCGACCCAACATCCTGCTGTTCGCCGGGGACGTCCGCCGCCGGGCGCCGCTGGTGCGCCTCGCCTCCTGGCTGGTCCACGACCGGGGGATCCTCACCGTCGTCGACCTCCGGGTCGGCGACCTGCAGACTCTGGCACCGAAGGTCCACGCCATCGAACGGGAGCTCGACCGGACGTTGGAGGAGATGGGGGTCGTCGCCTTCGGGGAGGTCGACGTCGTGGAGGATTTCGTCCGTGGCGCGGTCGCCGTCGCCCAGGCCAACGGCATCGCGGGGATCGAGTCGAACACCGTCATGTTCGGATGGAGCGACAAGGAGGAGCGACGGGCGAACGTCCTCCGGGTCATCGAGCAGCTCGCCGCGTTGGGGATCTCATCGGTGATCTGTCATCCCCAGCCCCTGGAGGTGGCCCGTCGCCGACGCCTCCGGATCGACGTCTGGTGGGGCGGGCTTCAGAACAACGGGGACATGCTGGTCCTGTTCGCCCACCTGATCTCCCTGAACCCCGAGTGGCGGGACGCCCGCATCGACATCAAGAGCGTCGCGACGTCCCCGATGATGCTGGAACGCAACCGGCTCCTCCTCGACCGGCTCATCCGGTCGGCCCGCATCCGCGCCGAGACCGACGTCATGGCCCGTCCCGACGACGTGCCGATCGCTTCGCTGATCTGCTCCGAGTCGGCAGACGCCGATATCGTGCTCATGGGGCTGCGGGCCGTCGCCCCCGGCGAGGAGGCGGCGTACGCCCGCCGTCTCGCCGAGTTCGTCGAGGACCTCCCCACGGTGCTGTTCGTCCGGTCGGCCGGCGAGTTTCGCGGCCGGCTCCTCGGGAACGGAGCGGACGACACGGACGGGGTCGCCCGGATCGGCGAACAGGCCGGATGAGGGTCAGCCGACCTCGATCGGCTGGCGGTCTTTCGTCGGGAGACGAAGGAGGAAGGTGGAGACCGACACGGCGATCATCACCAGCAGCAGCCGGAGCCACAGGCCATCGACGGCGAAGACGATCGTGATCGTGAAGGTGATGGCGATGGCGATGAGGGAGACGGTCTTCGCCCGCCGCGACAAGCCCCGGCCTGCCCGCCAGTCCCGCACCAGGCTGCCGAACCAGCGGTGGTCGACGAGCCAGGCGTCGAACCTGGGGGACGAGCGGGCGAAGAAGAAGGCGGCGAGGAGAAC
Organism: Acidimicrobiia bacterium; assembly: GCA_015488325.1. Lineage (GTDB taxonomy): Bacteria > Actinomycetota > Acidimicrobiia > Spongiisociales > ZC4RG35 > S012-128. The sequence continues at coordinate 26,370 of WFOA01000148.1, forward strand.
GAACGGCGTGGTGGGCAGCACCGGCAGGACCACCCCGGCGGTGCCCAATCCGACGCTGATGAACCCGAGGGCGATGAAGACCCCACGGACAACGCGGCTCCGATGTGGCTGAGCCATGGCGGCGAGCATATCCGCTAGGAGTCTTGACGTGATGTCGAGTCTCCGGCACCGACGACCGATCGCCTCAATGATCTCCCGTGGACGCAGCCGACACCCTGATACTGCCGTCGTCGCCCCCTCACCCTGGTCGAGGCGGTGGCTTCGGCACTCGGCGACGGCGGTCGTCAGGTCGTCATCCCCGGTCTCGCCACCGGACTGGGTGTCGTGTTCCTCGCAGCCCGACGCCTCCCCGACGACGAGTCGGACGGCACCGACTGATCAGCTTCGGACGTCGAGGAGCTGGGCCTGGTTGATGCGTCCGAGCGGGCCCGTCTCGTCGAACACCCGAGTGTCGGCGAGCCCGATCCCCGACCGGTGTTGATGGGCCGCCGAACGCATCCCCACCCATTCGCCCACCGGAAGACGATGGGCGTAGAGGGTGATGTCGGGGTTGACGTACAGGTAGCGTCGGGGGTGAAGCGCCTGGCTGTTGCCGTTGGACATGTCGGCCAACGTCGCCAACCGCAGGAACGGAGTCGTCTCCTCACCCTCCACCACCGGGTAACGGAGACGGAACCACGACAACCCCGGACCCAACCGGAGGAAGCTCCCTCCGATGGTCCGAATCTCCACCGCATGGGAGTGGAACCGGACCGTCTCCGGATCCTCGACGAAGAAGGTCCCCCAGTCCACCGGTTCGCCGGCCTCGGGACCCGGCGGCTGTTCCCACGGTTCGGTCTCCCCGGGAGGCAGCTCCAAGTCGTCGAGGACCCTGATCTTGAGGGCCGACGCCCGGCCCACCTCCACGTCGCCGGCGCAGAGGTAGGCGTCGACCACCTGGATGCGTCGACCGTCCCGGCGCACCGTCGTCGAGACCCGCAGCGGGGTGAGGGGGACCGGGCGGAACAGGTCGATCGTGTAGCGGACCACCTGCATCGGCGCGGCGGTCGACACCCGTTCCACCGCCCGGGCCAGAAGACCGGCAGGCGGGGCGCCATGCTGGGCGTCGTCCGACCATCCGCCACGGCACAGCTCGGTCGGAACGAAATGGTCACCGTCGACGAGGAAGAGGGCTTCGGCCATGGCAGGCGATCCTAGAGAGCTGCGATCCCTGGCCTAGCACGCCGCCGCGGCTAGGCTGAGGCCACCGCCCCAACCTCTTCGGGGAGGCGAACGCGTGACAGCGCCCCCGAACCGGCGGAGGTCCGTTCCCGAGGAGTCGGCGGAGGTCCGTCCCCACGCATCCCACCCCGATGCCGCTGCGGACCGGCCCCACACCGCCGGGAGGGCCGCACCGTCGCCGGCCCGGTGACGGACGCCGACACAGGAGAGACAGCAGACCAGATGACATCCACGACCACCACCACCTTCGCCGACCTCGGCGCCCCGCCCGAGATCGTCGAAGCCCTCGCCGCCCGTGGCATCCACCATCCGTTCCCGATCCAGACCGCCACCATCCCCGACGGCCTCGCCGGACGTGACGTCTGCGGGAAGGCCCCCACCGGCTCCGGCAAGACCCTCGCCTTCGGGATCCCGATGCTGGCGCGAATCCACCGGGCGGAGCCCCACCATCCCCGCGCCCTGGTCCTGGCCCCCACCCGTGAGCTGGCCGAACAGATCTACAACGAGCTCACCCCCCTGGCATCGGCCGTCGACGTCCGCATCGCACCGATCTACGGCGGCGTCTCCTACCAGCCCCAGAAGAAGGCTCTGCGGCGGGGAGTCGAAGTGCTGGTGGCCACACCGGGACGTCTCGCCGACCTGATGGAGCAGGGCGAAGCCAAACTGAACCGGGTGGAGATGGTGGTCGTCGACGAAGCCGACCGCATGGCCGACATGGGTTTCCTGCCGGAAGTGAAGTGGATCCTGAACCGCACCGCCCCGGGCCGCCAGACCCTCCTCTTCTCCGCCACCCTCGACGGCGACGTCGCCGCCCTCACCTACTACTACCAGAACGACCCCGTCCGCCACGAGGTCGGCGAGACCGACCCCGAAGGGTCCGACGCCCGCCATTTCTTCTGGCGGGTCGGTCACACCGACCGACTGACATTGACGGCCGAGGTGATCCGACGGGCCCATCCCACGATCGTCTTCTGCGACACCAGAGCCGGGGTCGACCGGGTCGCCACCCAGCTCAGGCGACTCGGGATCGAAGCCGCCGCCATCCACGGCGGACGGGCCCAAGAACATCGCAACCGGGCTCTGGAACGATTCGTCGGCGGCAAGGTGGACGCCCTTGTCGCCACCGACGTCGCCGCCCGCGGCATCCACGTCGACGGTGTCGCCGCCGTCGTCCACTTCGACCCCCCGAAGGACACCAAGGCCTATCTCCACCGTTCGGGACGCACCGCCCGGGCGGGCGCCAGCGGTGTCGTCGTCAGCCTGGTCCGGGACGACCAGAGCCTCCCCATCCACGCCCTGCAACGTCAGATCGGCCTCCCCGTCACCCTCGACGAGCCCGACGTCGCCGACCTCGAACATGGGGGGTACCGAATCCCGGCCGAACGCCCCACCCAGGTACGGTCCGGTTCACGGGCACGGTCCCGGCGGCGACGGCGCCTCCTCTGACGCCGAGGCGATGACACCGCCCACCGTCGGACTCCCCGTCGAGGCGGTCATCGGGGACCTCCGCGGTGCCCTCTCCGATGTCGGTACGGCGGTGTTGGTGGCCCCGCCCGGATCCGGCAAGACCACGGTCGTCCCCCTCCACCTCGCCTCCGAGCCGTGGACAGACGGCCGCAAGGTCGTGGTCCTCGAACCTCGCCGTCTCGCCACCCGGGCCGCGGCCCGGCGGATGGCCCAGCTCACCGGAACCGACGTCGGCGATACCGTCGGGTACGTCACCCGAGACGACCGACGAACCGGCCCCGACGTGACGGTCGAAGTCGTCACCGAAGGGGTCCTCACCCGACGCCTCCAACGGGACCCGGAGCTGGCCGACACCGCCTGTGTCGTCTTCGACGAGCTCCACGAACGCAACCTCCAGACCGACCTCGGGTTGGCGTTTACGCTCGACGTCCGCCGATCCATCCGACCGGACCTGCGGGTTCTCGTGATGTCCGCCACCCTCGACGCCGAACGGGTGGCCCGGCTCCTCGGACCCGACACCCCCGTCATCGTCGCCGAAGCGCCGACCTATCCGGTGGACCTCCGCTGGACTCCCCCTCCCCCACGGGCACGCCTCGAAGACCACGTCGCCGTGATCGTCCACCGTGCCGTCGACACCGAACCGGGGGACGTCCTCGTGTTCCTCCCGGGGATGGCGGAGATCAGGCGAGTCGCCGACCGCCTCGCCGAGACCGGTCTCCCCGCCGAGGTGCGGATGCTCCACGGCAGCCTCCCCCCGGAGGAACAGGACGCCGCCGTCACGCCCGGGCCGCTGCGCCGGGTGGTGCTCTCCACCGACATCGCCGAGTCGTCGCTCACGGTGGAAGGTGTCGGGATCGTCGTCGACTCCGGGCTGGCCCGGGCGCCCCGGTTCGACCCCCGCACGGGGATGACCCGTCTCCGAACGGTGCCGATCTCGAAGGCGTCCGCCGACCAGCGGGCCGGTCGGGCCGGGCGGACCGGGCCGGGGGTCGCCTACCGCCTCTGGTCGAAGGCCGAACATGCGGCCCGACGTCCCCACATCGACCCGGAGATCACCCAGGTGGACCTGACCGACCTCGCGTTGGAGCTGGCCGGATGGGGAACCACCGACCCGGCGGACCTTCCGTTCCTCGACCCTCCGCCTCCCCGCGGTCTCGCCGAGGCCCGCCGACTGTTGGAGACCCTCGGCGCCCTCGACTCCGACGGACGCCTCACCGAACACGGCCGTGTCATCCTGGCCCTGCCCCTCCACCCCCGACTCGCCCACATGGTCGCCGCCGCCGACGGCGACCGCTACCTCGCCTGCCTGCTGGCCGCCCTCGTCGACGAACGCGACGTCCTCCGGGGTGGTGAGGTCCCCGTCGACGTGGCCGTTCGCCTCGACCTCGTCCTCGACCCGGGCCGACGCCATCCGATGGCGGCGACCGGTACGGTGCGGCGGGTCCGCCGGGTCGCCGAAGACCTGGCCCGCCGGGCGAAGGTCGAGAGCCGGGCAGCAGACCCGGATCGAGCCGGACCGGTCCTCGCCTTGGCCTTCCCCGACCGCCTGGCGATCCGTCGAGGCGGGCCGGGACGTTTCCAGCTCCGCACCGGTACGACGGCGTGGATCCCCGAATCCGACCCGCTCGCCACCGAACGCTTCGTGGTGGCGGTCGACCTGGACGGGCGGCGCCGAGACGCCCGGATCCGTCTCGCCGCCGCCATCGACCCCGACGACGTCGCCGAACGCTACGCCCACGAGGTGACCACCCACACCGAACTCGTCTGGGAAGGTGACCGTCTCCTCGAACGGACCCACCGACGTCTCGGTGGTCTCACCCTCGACCGCCGGGACCGCCGGCCCGAACCGGGGCCGGCCACCATCGCCGCCTTGGTGGACCGGCTCCGGCGGGGCGACCTGTCGGAGCTCCCCTGGAACGACACCGCCCGCTCGCTGGTCGACCGGGTGCGGTTCCTGCACGCCCGGCTCGGCGACCCCTGGCCCGACTGGTCGACGCAAGCCCTCGTCCGGGACCTGGACCGGTGGCTCGGCCCGTCCCTCACCGGTGCCCGCGGCCTCGACGACGTCCGCCGGGTCGACCTCGTCTCCGTCCTCCGGCGGTTCCTCGGACATCCCCTCGTCGTCGAGCTCGACCGGGTCGCTCCTCGGCGCCTCACCGTCCCCAGCGGCCGTCGGGTCCCGGTGGACTATTCGACGACGCCGCCTCGTATCGCCGTGAAGGTGCAGGAGATGTTCGGCACCGCCGCCACGCCGGAGATCGCCGGAGAGCCCGTGGTGCTCGAGCTGCTGTCGCCTGCCGGCCGCCCGCTGCAGATCACCTCCGACCTCGGCGGGTTCTGGGCCGGATCCTGGCAGGAGGTGCGCCGAGAGATGGCAGGCCGCTACCCGAAGCACCGCTGGCCGAAGGACCCGGCGGCGGCCACCCCGGGCGGTGGCCGATGACCGAACGTCTCCGGGTGCGGTGCCGGACCTGCCGGGAGGTGTTCGACGCCGGCCTCCAAGTGGACCGCGCCACCTTCGCCGCCCTGATGGTGCACGAGCGGTACCGGTGTCCCCGTTGCGGCACCTGGGCCTGGTACGAGGCGGCCGACCACCGGTTCAAGCTGCACGCCGACGACCCGTCGGCCTGAACCCGGCGGCAACCTCCTCAACCGGCGATCCGACGGGCCGACGGGACAGAGGCCATGAACGTACTCTTCGTCGACGACCGCCCCGACCGGCTCGCCGCCACCCGCAACTTCGTCCAAGACCGCGCCATCCCCATCGCCGCCGCCTTCGCCCTCCCCGAAGACGTCGACGCCCAGCTCCGGCGGGTCTCCTTCGACCTGGTGGTGGCGGCGGTGGACGCACCGGACACCGACACCGCCGAAGCGGTCCGGTCCTTGGCCCGGGACCACCCCGAACTCGGAAGGCTCGTCCTGTCGAAATACCCCGACATCGCCGGACACGTGCCCTCCCACCTCGTCGTCCCCCACCAGTTCGACGTCGACCTGCTGCGGCGCAGCATGTGGGCGACGCTCCGCTGGCGTGACCGCCTCGGCACCGCCCGGCTCGCCGAGATCGTCACCGCCGCCGACAACCTGCCCAGCCTCCCCGAGGTGTACCTCCGCATCCAGGAGGAGCTGGCCGGGGAGGATCCGACACCGGCCCGGATCGGCGCGATCGTGGAGGAAGATCCCGGCGTCGCCGTGCGGATCCTCAAAGTCGTGAACTCGACCCTGTTCGGCCTCCGAACCGAGGTCGGTGACGTGACCCAGGCCGTCGCCCTGCTGGGCATCAACACCGTCGCCCGCCTCGTCCTCGCCGCCGGGATGTTCCAGGCGAGAACCAACCTCGAACGCTGGTTCCTCGAACAACTCTGGGTCGAGTCCCTGGAAGTCGCCACCCTCGCCCGCCGGATCGCCCTCTACGAAGACGTCGGCGGCTCCGAACTGGAGGAGACGCAGGTGGCGGGACTGTTGCACGACATCGGGAAGATCGTCTTCTTCCGCAACTGGCCCGACGATTTCCGGTCGATCGACCCCGACGACCCCGACACCTCCGAAGTGGAGATCTTCGGCGCCACCCACGCCGACATCGGCGCCTACCTGGCATCCCTGTGGGCCCTGCCCACCGGGGTCGTGCAGGCGGTCGGGTACCACCACACACCGTCGGCGGGCCGCTACGGGGAGGTGGTGTCGCCGACGAGCATGATCCATGTCGCCCGTGCCTTCGTCGACGCCCGCTACGACGACGGTCAGGTGGCGCTCGACGAGCTGCACGTCCAAGCGATCGGGGCCCGCCGGGTCGAAGCCTGGCTGGAGACGATCGCCGACCCGGCCGCCGCCTGACCGACCCGGCGGTACCCTCGGTGTGCACGACGTGGGAGGTTCGGCATGGCAGTGCGTTTCCTGAGCGACGAATACATGGCGCAGGCGACGAAGGTCATGAACGACGACGAAGCGTTCCGCTCGGCCGCCGGCGGGCTGGACATGACGATGCAGTTCACCGTCACCGACGTACCCGACGAAGGCGAATTCCAGTATTTCATCCGGATCGCCGACGGACGGGGAGAGATGGCCCGGGGCACCGTCGACCAGCCCGACGCCCGGATCCGCAACAGCTACGACACCGCCGCCGGGATCTCCCGGGGCGAACTCAACTCGGCCACCGCCTTCATGACGGGGAAGTTGAAGGTGTCGGGCAACGTCGCCAAGCTCATGACCGCCCAGAACGCCCTGTCCCGGCTCCAGGATGCGATGGCGGCACTGGAGGTCGAATACTGACGTTCACGCCGGCGTTCGGGTCTCGGGGAGGGTGACGGCGATCGTGACCGCCGCCAACGTGTAGCTGACACCCACGGCGGCGAGGGCCACCCCCAACCCGCCCCAGGCACCGGCAGCGACCCCGACCAGCGCCGGAGCGGCGGCTCCGCCGCCGATCTCGAACGTCCGGGCGACGGCACCGATCCGGCCACGCAGGTAGCCGGGGAACGGCTCGGTCGTGAACGCCGAGACGACCGGCGCGCTCCCGGTGAGGAAGAAGATGACGGCGCCGAGGCCGAAGGCCCGGACGACGTCGGTCTCGGCCGTGAAGGCGACGAACCCCGCCACGGTCGCCCCGGTCAGAAACACGAAGGCGGTCGGACGACGACCCCTGCCGTCCATGAGACGTCCCGCCGCGAAGAACCCCGACAGCCCCGCCGCCCACACCGCGAAGAAGAGGGGAGGGATCTCCGTGAGGGTCCATCGCCACTCCTCCAGCACCAGCGTCGAAGCGAACAGGGTGAGGGCGCTCGGGTACATGGCCAGCAGGAAGACGAGCAGCGACGCCCCCGCCACCGGCCGTAACCCGCCGCCCCGCAGCCACCCGGAGCGGGACGTTCGACGCCAGCCCGACGTCTCGGGGAGGTGGCGGCGGGCAGCCGCCACGAACAGGAGGGGCAGGACACCGAAGGCGTAGAGGAGCCGCCACGACGCTCCCGTGGCGACGACCAGGAGGAACCCCAACCCGGCTGCCGCCTGGCCGAAGGCGACCATCGACGAGAGCACCCCGAGGCTCCGTCCTCTCCGGTCCTCGTCGACGGCTTCGACGACCATGATCGAAGCCAACGGTTTCTCCGCCCCGAGAAACGCCCGGGCCACGACCTGGTAGGCGACGAAATCGGCCACGCCCACCGAGAGGGCGGTGAGGGCGGTGGCGACCGTGTAGCCGACGATGGTGATCCCGAGCAGCCGGCGGCGGCCGTACCGGTCGGCGAGGGCCACCAGCACCAGCGACCCGAACGATCCGGCGAGGACGGCCGAACCCACCACACCGGCTTCGACGAGCCCGAGGCCGAACTCGGCCCGGATGAGGGGGAGCGCCAAACCGAGCAGCAGCGTGTCGTAGCCTTCGAAGAAGGTGGCAGGGGCGAGAAGGGACAGCAGCCTCCGCTCGACCCGACCCGCCATCGTCACCGGGCCGGGTCGACGAGGACTTTGACGCCTCCTTCACCCGCCACCAGCCCCGTCATGGCCGCTTCGACGTCGGCCAGCCCGACCCGACCGGTGACGATCTCCACCAGCTCGGGTCTCTCCCCGACATGTCGGAGGGCGGCCCGCATCGAGTCGACGGTCGGCCCGGCGACAGAGAACGCCCGCTGCTCCCGGACGGTCATCCGCAGCAACAGGACCGGGGTCGACGGGATCCCCAAGATCCCGATCACCGCGCCCGGCCCTGCGTCGTCGAAGATGTCCTGGAGGCCTTCGGCCGTGCCGGAACATTCGAAGGCGATCCGGGGTCCGGCCGGGTGGCGGGTACGGGCCACCTCGTAGACGTCCTCCCGGGTCGGGTCGAGGGTGAGGGACGCTCCCAGGCGGACGGCGTGTCGACGTCGCTCCTCGATCAGGTCGCCGGCCAGGACCACACAGCCGGCCGTCACCAGCGCCGACACCGAGCACAGGCCGATCGGGCCGAGACCGTTCACGTAGGCGAGCGCCCCCGGTTCGGGATCGGCGATCGACACCGCCCTGAGCGCCACCCCGAGGGGATCCGCCAGGGCCGCCGCTTCGTCGGAGACAGAATCCGCCACCTCGATCAGATGCGCGGCCGGGAACACCGCGTACTCGGCGAACCCGCCCCAGCGACGCCGGTCGTCGGGGCGTTCACAGTGGCGTGGCTCCCCCCGGCGGCACCAGTAGCACTCGCCGCAACCTCGAGGCGGATAGACGACCACCCGGGTGCCCGGCTGCCACGTCCCGGTCGGGTCGTCGACCACGTCGGCGACGACTTCGTGACCGAGGACGGTGCCGGGTCCGGCGAGTGCCCCCGTCTTGAAGACGGTCAGGTCGGAGCCGCAGATACCGCACACACGGACCCGGACGAGCGCCTCACCCTTCCGGGGCTGCGGAATCGGGACCTCCCGCAGCTCCAGCCGACGCGCCTCCGCCAAGAAGAGGGCCCGCATCGTGGCGCCCACGTCTGACATCTCCTCGATCTCGCGGCCCGGTCCGGGACCGACCGGCCGAATATACTGCGCAGGCGATGAGCTCTCCCGAGCCCGGCGGTGTCCTCGCCGCTCGTGCCCTCGGCGACGTGGGGGTCGACGTCGTCTACGCGCTCCCTGGAGGACACATCGATCCGCTGCTCGCCGCCCTCGACGCCCGGGGGACGGAACTGGTGGTCACCCGCCACGAAGAGAACGCCGTCCTCATGGCGGGCGGACACGCCCTCGCCACCGGCGAACCCGGCGTCGCCTGCGTCACCGCCGGCCCGGGACTCGCCAACGCCGTCGGCGGGATCGCCGAAGTGAACGCGTCCGGGCTCCCGGTCGTCGTCGTCGCCGGACGCACCGCGGTCACCCAACGGGGAAGAGGCGCAGTCCAAGATCTCGATCAGACGGCTCTGGTCGCTCCGATCAGCAAGTGGCGGGACGTCTGCTGGGAGACGGAACGGATCCCCGAATACATCGAGGCGGCGATCCACCACGCCCGGACCGGAAGCCCGGGGGTGGCCTACCTGGAGGTACCCGCCGACGTGCTGAAGGGGGTGGCGACGCCGCCGGTCTCCCCCGTCGGTCCCGGGCATGCCAAACCCACCCGCCCGGTCCCCGACCCGGCCACCGTGACCCGGATCGTCGGGCTCCTCGACCGGGCCGAACGGCCGGTGATCCTCGCCGGGTCGGGGGCGTTCTTCTCCGGTGCCGGGCCGTCCCTGACCCGGTTCGCCGAACGGTCCGGTATCCCCGTGGTCACCACCGCGGCGGCCCGGGGTCTGATCCCCGACGACCATCCATGCTGTGTGGGCGGCCTCGTCCACGGCGGCGCCGCCACCCTGTCGGCCGACGTGGTGCTGGCGGCAGGTTCCCGGTTCAATGCCAACCTCCTGTATGGACGTCCTCCCCTGTTCGCCCCCGACGCCCAGGTGATCCAGCTCGACGTCCGCCCCGAACACCTCGGCGGCCAGCGGGTTCCCACCTTGGCCGTGGTCGGCGACGTGGCCGCCACCTTCGAGACCCTCACCGAGGTGTGGCCGTCCCCCGCCGACCGGTTCGACGGCTGGCGGGCCGACGCCCTCGGGGCGGCGGCGGCCAGCCGCGACCAGTGGGCCCGGGAGGCGTCGCGACCCACCGAACGCATCCATCCGGGCCTCCTCGCCCGGGAGACCGCCCGGTTCGCCGCCTCCCGGCGGGTCCCGTTCGTCGTCGACGGCGGCGACAGCGTGATCTGGGGGCTCGCCTTCGCCTCGGCGTGGGCGCCGGGCAGCCACCTGTCGATCGGTTCGGCGATGGGCACCCTCGGGGTCGGGTTGCCCTTCGCCATCGCCGCCGCTGGAGCGTGGGAACGGCCGGCGGTCCTGTTCACAGGTGACGGCGCCTTCGGGCTGTCGGCCATGGAAGTGGACACGGCGGCACGGTGGCGGCGGGGAGTCGTCGCCGTCGTCGTCGACAACGGCGGCTGGAGCGACGAAGCCGACGCCCTCGGGGATGCCACCGTGGCCCCGTCGACGATGCGGTACGACCTCCTGGCGACGGCGGTGGGCGGCCACGGTGAACGGATCGAGACGCTGGAGGAGATCGAGGGCGCGTTGGAGCGGTCCTGGGAGGCCGCCGCCGAAGGCCGGGTCGCCGTGGTCGACGCCGTCTGCGACCCGGAGGTCGTGAGCGACCTCATGGCGGGGATCGGCGGCCTCGGCGTGATGTGACCGTCGCCCTCCGGCTCGTGGCGGCGGCTCCCCTCGGCTACCTTGCCGCCGGTGAAACCCGGCAACACCCCCCTCGAAGAGCTGCGACGTCTCGCCCCGCCCGGGACCCGCCTCTTCGCCAAGTTGGAATGGTTCAACCCGACCGGTTCGATCAAAGACCGGCCAGCCTGGTACATGTTCCGCAACGCCGTCGAAGACGGCAAGCTCCGGCCCGGTCAGCCCATCATCGAAGCGACGTCGGGCAACACCGGGATCGGCCTGGCCCGGCTGGCGATCATCCACGGCCACCCGATGGTGATCTGCCTTCCCCGGTCGGCGACGGAGGAACGCAAACAGCTCCTGCGGGCCTACGGCGCCGAGCTGATCGAAGTCGAAGGCGGACCCAACGACGCCATCGCCCATGCCCGGGAGCTGGTCGACGCCGGCGAAGGCCACATGCTCTACCAGTACGGCAACCGGTGGAACGTCTACGCCCATTTCTTCGGGACCTCCCAGGAGATCCTGACCGGGTGGCCGCTGACGGAGCCACCCACCCACCTGTTCGCCGCCTACGGGACCGGCGGCACCCTCACCGGCAACAGCAGGGCCCTGGTCCGGGTATGGCCGCATCTCCGGATCCATTCGGTGGAGCCCTACGTCGACGACCCGATCGGAGGGATGCGGTCCCAGGACGATCCCTTCCAGCCGCCCGTCGCCGATCTGTCCCTGGTGACCGACCGCCACGAGGTGGGGGTGGCAACGGCGACGGCGATGGTGGCGGAGACGATGAAGACCGAAGGCCTGTTCGTGGGGACCTCGTCGGGGGCGATCCTCCACGCGGCCGTCGACACCCTCAGTCGGGAAGGAGGCACCGCCGTCGCCCTCCTCCCCGACGCCGGCTGGAAGTACCTCTCCGGTCCGCCCTGGAGCTGACACGACCCCGACGAACCGCCACGTCCGCCGCCGGCATCCGGGACGGTGGACGCATAGAGTCGGGCGATGAGTCCACCGTCAGAGGTCTCCGCCGCGCTCCCCGCCCATCTGGCCCGACGGGTCCTCCACGGCCGGGCGACCCTCGAAGGGGAACGGAAGCGGGTGACGGTGCTGTTCGCCGACCTCGTCGGGTCAGCCGGCCACCGCCGGAGGGGAATGTCGGGTCCGGTCGGCAACGAAGAACACCACCCCGCCGAGTCCGGCGAGGCCGGCCACGGTCAGGAACGCCGCCGGATATCCCCGGGCTTCGATCAGCAGCCCCAACGTCGGACCACCGACGAGCATGGCCAGGTCGAACACGGCGGTGAAGATCCCCATCCCGGCTCCCCGGTTCGCCGCCGGCGACCGGTCGACGGTGAGCTTGCCGAGGATCGGGAAGAGAAAGGCGTGTCCGGTCCCGCCGAGGGTCGCCGCCAACACCAGCATCCCGACACCGTCGGCGAACGCCAGGAGGGAGAAGGAGGCGACGATGAACGCGATCGCGACCGGGATGACCCTGCGGTACCCGACCCGGTCCGGGAGCCACGACACCGTCAGCCGTAACAGCACCGCCGTCCCCGAATACCCGAACATGAACAGGCCGACGGAGCCGACGCCGACCGCATCCACGTAGGTGCGGAGAAACGTGACGACCGTCCCGAACGCCAGGCCGAACACCAGGGTGAGGACCCAGACGGGGCGGAGCGCCGGTTCCCGGATGAACCGGAGGAACGGGATCCTCCCGGCGAGGGACGGAGCGTCGGGGAGGGGCCGGAGGGTGCGAACCACCACCAGCAGGATCAGGTCGACGACGGCGACGGCGACGAAGAACGCCCGGTATCCGCCGAAGCCGATCAGGACGTCTCCCAGACCCGGTCCGAACATGCCGGGCAGCATCCCGGACAGCCCGAAGATGGCGATGCCCTGGGCTCGCCGTCCCGGAGGGATCACATCCCCGGCGTAGGTGAACAGGCCGGTGAAGGTGACGGCGAGGACGACGGCGTAGACGGCTCGGGCGACGAACACCGCCGGACCGATCCGGTCGATGAACAGGAACGACACGACGGTGACCACCCGCACGGCGGCGGCGGCCGTCACCATCGGGATCCGACCGACCCGGTCGAGGCCTTCGCCCACGAACGGTCGGGTCAGGAAGGAGGCGAGGACCGCCACCGAGATGACGGTACCGATGAGGGCCTCCCGAGCCCCCAGCTCGGCGAGGAAACCGGGGAACTGGATGAACATGGTGAAAGCCAGATCGGAGAAGAAGTTGGCGACGAACGCACGCAGGAAAGCCGGGGTGAGGAGTTCCGACCGCATCGGTCGATCTTCGCAGACCCGGCGACCCCTCCCGCCGACCGACCGCTCACCGGTTCTCGACGACCCCGGAACGGACCAGAGCGAGGACTGCGTCGACGACCATGTCCGCCGACGGCAGCCGGGGCATGACCGGGGACGAGACCTCCTCCGCCGCCTGTTTGGACAGCAACAGCATCACCGTCCCGTGGACCGTCGCCCACACGGCCACCGCCAGGGGGACCGCACCCAGATCGTCACGGAACTCGCCGGCGTCGATCCCCTCCTGGATGGTGTCGACGAGAAGCGCGAACGCCCGCAGCCCGGGGTCGTCCCGCAACGATTCGGGGGAGACCGACTCGGGCGGGATACTCGTCATCAGGACCTGATATTGGACACCCCGTTCGAGGGCGTAGCCGATGTAGGCACGGCCCATCCGCTGGAGGCGTTCGAGGGCCGAACCCGCGCCGTCGATCGCCTCCTCCAAGCGACGGGACAGCTCCTCGAATCCGGCCCGGCAGCACTGGTAGAAGAGTTCGTCCTTGTCGGAGAAATGGAGGTAGATCGCCGGGGGGCTCACACCGACCCGCTCCGCCACGGCACGGATCGACACGGCGTCCTTGTGACCCTTTTCGGCAAGCAATTCGGCGACCGCGTCGAGGATCTCGGTCCGCAGACGCTCCCCTTCCCCTTTCCGTGCCCGGCGCCGCCGGGACACGCCCGAGCCCGGCCTGTCCGGCCGGGACTCGGAGCGGTCGTGGGCGGTGGAGGTCACGTCTCGGATACCTGGACGTCCAGCTTAGGGGGAGCGCCGGCGAGCTCGACCGACTCGGCCAGACCGAAACGTTCATGCACCCAGCGGAGCGGGCGCGGCGCCCACCAGTTGGCGTCCCCGGCGAGCCGCATGAAGGCGGGGACGAGGGTGGCGCGGACGACGAAGGCGTCGACGAGGACCGCCAACGTCATCCCCACCCCCAGCATCTTGATGAACGACACGCCGGAGGTGGCGAAGGCGATGAACACGACGGCGATGAGGACGGCGGCGGCGGTGACGATCCGTCCGGTGCGCTCGAGGCCCACCGCCACCGAGGTGACGGTGTCCGAGCCGCGGTCGTGTTCCTCTTTGATCCTGGACAGGAGGAACACCTCGTAGTCCATGGAGAGCCCGAAGGCGATGGCGAACATGAGGATGGGGATCGTCAAGTCCAGCGTCCCGGTAGCCGTGAACCCGAGCACGTCGGCCAGGTTGCCCTGCTGGAAGATCCACACCAGCGCCCCGAAGGTCGCCGACAGCGACAGGATGTTCAGGGCCAGTGCCTTGGCGGGGACGAGCACCGACCCGAACATGAGGAACAGCACGACGAAGGTGACGACGGCGATCATTCCCAACGCCCACGGCAGCGACCCGAACAGCGACGCCTTCGAATCGACCAGTTCGGCGGCGACCCCACCGACGAGCACGTCGCCGGGGGCGTCGAGCGCACGGATCCGGTCGACCAGGGCCGACCCTTCGGGGGAGGTGGGCTCGACCGATGTGATCACCGACAGGTAGAAGCCGGATTCGGACTGGAACCGGAGCGAGGCCGGCCCCGGAGGCAGCACCTTCGTCCCATCGACGTACGAGCCGGTGGGCCCGTCCACCCGGGCGACGTCGTCCAACGTGGAGAGCTGCGCCGCATATGTGTCTGCTGCGGAGCCGTCCGCGTCGGGGACCACCACCGTGATCGGCGACGCCTCGAACCCGTCGAACTCGGATCTGAGGACGTCCCCGGCGATCCGGGCGTCGCTGCCGGGTGCGAGGACCCGGTCGTCGGAGGTGCCGAGCTGGACCGACAGGAAGGGCAGACCCAACACGACGAGCAGGGCCATGGTGGCGGTGGCAACGGGCAGCGGCCTCCGCATGACGGTGGTGGCGATCCGGTGCCACACACCTGCACCGTCGGTGACGGGCTGTGCCCGGCGGATACGGAACCGGTCGACCCGGCGCCCGAGGAGCGCCAACAGGGCCGGGAGGACCACCACCGCTCCGACGGCCGCCAACGCGACCACCGCGATGCCGGCGTAGGCGAAGGAACGGAGGAAGGCGAGGGGGAAGACCAGCAGGGCCGCCAGGGACACGGCGACGGTTCCCGCCGAGTACAGGACGGTACGGCCGGCGGTCTGCACGGTGCGGCGGACGGCGTCGGCGGGTTCCCAGCCTTCGGCGAGTTCCTCCCGGAACCGGGAGACGACGAACAGCGAATAGTCGATCGCCAACCCGAGACCGAGGGCGGTCGTGAGGTTGAGGGCGAAGATCGACACTTCGGTGAAGCCGGTGAGGACCTGCAACACGAAGAAGGTCCCGATGATGGAGAAGACGCCGATCCCGAGGGGGAGCAGGGCCGCCACGACCGACCCGAAGATGACGATCATCAACACCAGGGTGATGGGGAAGGCGATCGCCTCGGCACGGGTCAGGTCCGATTCGACGGTTTCCTGCACTTCGGCGAAGAGGGGTCCGGACCCTCCGACGAGGACGTCGAGGCCGTCCCGGGTTCCCCGGTATTCGTCGGCGAGCCGACCTGCCGTCTCGAGCTGTTCCCCTTGGTCGCCTTCGAGGGCGGCGAAGACGAGGGCCCGGGTGCCGTCGAAGCTGCGGAGGGGAGGCGGCGAACCGAGGGTCCAGTAGGAGCCGACTTCGGCTACGCCGTCTTCGCCGACGAGGTCGGAGACGAGCCCCATGGCGGCGGCGGCGACGTCCGGGTCGTCCACCGACCGCCCTTCGGCTCCGACGATGAGGACCATCCCCGGCGGCCGCGCTCCGAACTGCTCTTCGAGGAGGTCGGCGGCCCGCACCGCCTCCGCTTCGGGGTCTTCGAACCCGCCGTTGGAGAGGGACGAGGCGACCCCTCCTCCGATGGTTCCGGCGATGACGATCGCCACCAGGGCGGCGGCCACCACGAGCCACCGAAACCGAACCAATCCGTCTGCGAGCCGTCGCATGGAACCCTCTCCTTTGAGTGAACGTCGTTAACTGATCGGAGATAACTTATCGGTGTTTAGTTATGTTGTCAACCGCTCGCTGCTCCCACGCTCGTTCTCCCCCCGTGGAGCGAAGCGAAACGGGGGACTCCCCTACTCCGTGCGGCCGACAGGCCGCGCTCGTTCTCCCCCCGTGAAGCGAAGCGAAACGGGGGGAGGGGACCATCGGGCCCCCAAGGCC
>WFOA01000149.1 GCA_015488325.1 Acidimicrobiia bacterium
ACGTCACCCCGGGGGTGGCGGCGGGTCCCTTCCACGAAAAATGCATGGGGTCCTTCACCGACTGCCAGTCGCCACCCCAGCAGAACCCGGCGTCCTTCCAGGCCTGGACGAACCAGTCGGGCATGTCGGTGACGAGCACGTTGTCGCCCCGATACGGGTTGGTGCGGGAGTTGATGTCCACGGCGATTCCGAAGGTGTGCAGCGACATGGCACGGCGGCCGCCGATCGTCCGGGCCGTGAACCCGAACGTCTCCCGTGGCCGGACCGGATAGAAACGCCCGGCGGCCTGTTCCCTCGCCAGATTCTCGGTGACCTGCAAGAAGGCGGGCAAGGCGAGACGGTTGACGAGGACGGTCTTTCCGCCGCTCATCGGCACCTCCCAGGGCACCAGGCCGGCCCTCACCTCGGCGATGTCGCGGCCGAAGAAGTCGCCGAACGGACCGTACACCCGCTCCGTGTCGGGCAGGTACCCGGTGCGGGTCGCCAACGGGCCGTGGAACCCGGCCGGCTGCTCGCAGCCCCCGGACTCGTTGAACGACGGCCACGACTCGCCCGGGCTGGCCGAAGCGGCGGCCACCGGGACGGCGAGGAGGACCGCTACCACCAACGCGGCGGCGACCGATCCTCCCCCGGTGCGGCGCGGAGACATCAACCGGCAGTGTACGGGCCCGGGTGGGGGGACTCCAGGACCGAAATACCCGGAGTGCAGGCCACCGGACCGAGGCGGCGGAGGCGGAGAATCGGACCGGGGAACCCGGGTTCACTCACAGGCGGGGACGATCTCACAGACGGCGACATCGATCGCGAGGGGGACGGCGACCTCGCCGCCGAGTACGTAGACGGTGGACGGGCTCAGCGCCCCCAAGGTGGTGCCGACCGCCGTCGGGAGCCCCGTCGAACGGGTGAGCAGGAGCGGCACACCGAGCCGGCCGGCGACGGGAGCGGCGGTCAAGGCGTCGGTGAAGTCTTCGCCGGTAGCCAGGTAGACACGGTCGAGGGGTGAAGAGAAGTACCGGTTGGCGATCTCGGTGGCGGTCTCATACCGGGTGACACCCCAAACCCTGGTCACCGACCCCGAAGAGGCGAACGCCGCCAAAGCCGACTCGACGGTTTCGTCGACGACACCGGCACCTCCGAAGATGACGATCTCCGACGGCGCCAGACGTTCCAGCTCGGCGCGGGTCACCCACGGAATACGGTCCTCGTACACCATGAGGATCGGCGCACCCAGCTGGACCGCCGCCGGGGCGCCGGCGAGGGCGTCGGGGTAGTTGAGGCCGTTGACGATCACCACCGTGCCGACCCCCGGGCCGTAGGCCTCCTTCGACACCTCCACGGCGGTGGCGAACCGGTCCTGGCCCCACAGTCGCCTCACCGTCGCACCGGTGGCGGCGACGACCGCATCCTCGACGCTCGTGGCGATCGCGCCGGTACCACCCAAGATGACGACGTCGGACGGGGCGAGACGCTGGAGTTCGTCCCGGATCTCGCCGGGAAGAACGGTGGGTTCGGTGATGAGCACCGGCGCTCCCATCGACCCTGCCAAGGCGGCTCCGGCGAGGGCGTCGGCGAAGTCGGCGGCGGTGGCGAGGAACACCGTCGAAGCACCGTCTGGGAACCCGTGCTGGGCGACGGCGGCGGCGGTGCCGAAACGGGTGGCGCCGGAGATCCGGGGGAGCCGAGGCACCCCGGCGAGCTCGGCGGCGACGAGGCTCGGATAGGGATTGATCGGAACGGTGCCCCCGGCCCCGTCGGGACGACGAAGCTCGAAATGGAGCTGGGAGACGTTGGAGGCTTCGGCGTTGCCGCTGTCACCCACCCACCCGATGAGCTGGCCGGCCGTCACCCGAGAGCCGACACCGATCCCGGGAGCGAACCCCCAGCCCTGGCCGTCGTCGGTCCCCGGAGTGTCGTTGTTGAGGTGGATGTACCAGGATGCCCACCCGTCGTCGTGCCGGATCCCGAGGGCACAGCATTTCCCCCCCTGTTCGTCGTGGGCCCAGTAGACCACCCCGTCGGCCACCGCCAAGACCGGGGTCATCTTGTCGGCGATGATGTCGGTGCCCTGATGGGTGCGGCCCCCCGAACGGGGGGCACCCCAGGTGTCCGAGTAGTAGTTGTCCCCGGCGACCGGGAACACCATCGGGTAGACGTCGGAGGAGGCTTGGGCGGGGAGGGGCGCGACGAGCGCGGCCACGACGGCGCACAGGGTGGCGAACGCTCGGATGCGCATCGGACGGTTCATCGGCGGAGGCCTCCGGTTCCTTGAGGGAGATTGGGTTCAACCTCTCTTGGGCGCAGACCGATAATCGGTTCGTGTTGCGGACCGCTCCAAACGAAACTGATGACGTGCAGCGTCCGACGATCGACACCGATCTCGACCAGCGGGGCTTCCGCGCGCCCGGAACGGCGTGGATGGTGGCGGGGAGCCTCATCGGGGCGGTCGGTGCCTACCTGTTTCAGGTGGTGGGTGGCCGAGCACTCGGGTCGGTGGACTTCGCGCCGGTCAGCATCCTCTGGACGCTGCTGTTCATCTTGGCGACCGTCGTGTTGGTCCCCGTCGAGCAGTATGTCACCCGGGAGGCCAGTCTCGGACGCCGGGTGCTACGTCACGACCTCCTCCCCATCGCCGTCGCCGTCGGCCTGACGGCCCTGGCGGGGGCGGGCTTCGTCGCCCTCACCCTCGACCGACTCTTCGTGTCCGACCCGGTGTTCGTCCTCCAGGCGGGGGCCATGCTCGTCGGGTACGGGATGCTGTTCGTCGGCAAGGGGATCCTCGCCGGGCATCGCCGATTCGCCGGTGTCGGGTGGATCCTGTTCGGCGAGTCGATGCTGCGCCTGGCGGCGGCGGTCGTGTTCCTGCTGGTGGTGGCCTCTGCGGTGTCGCTGGGGTGGGCGATGGTGCTGGCGCCCCTGGCGGCCCTCGCCTTGAGGTTCTGGCGGGTGGATCGGTCGGGTCGGGCAGAAGGTGGGGGATCCAACGGGACCGCCGGGGGGTTCCTCCGCTCGTATGTGGCGGGCTCGGCTGCCTCCCAGCTCCTCCTCGGTGGAGCACCCCTCGGTGTGGCGGCCCTCGGAGGCGGTCCGGCGGTGGTGAGCATCGTGTTCGTGACGTTCACCCTGTTCCGGGCGCCCCTCACCCTCATCTACGCCCTCCAGGGGAGGCTCCTGCCGATGCTGGTACGGATGGTCGAAGCCGACGACCGTGGTGGGCTCCGCCGTTTCGGGGCCTGGATCCTCGGGGTCGGTTCGGTCCTGACCGCCGCCGGGGCGCTGGTGGGTTGGCTGGTCGGCCCGGCGGTGGTGGAGCTGCTGTTCTCTGCCGAGTTTCGTCCCGAGCCCCTCGTGGCGATGTTCGCCGCCGCGGGGGTGGTCGCCGCCTCCGCCGCCCAGGTGGCCGGCCAGGTGCTGGTTGCCTACGCCCGCACCGGACGTCTCGCGCTGGCGTGGATCACGGGGTTGGCCGTCGCCCTGGTGGTGCTGGTCGTCGGGGTGGGCGCCCCGGCGGTCACCGTGGCGCTGGCCTTCGGGTTGGGTGCGCTCGGGGCCATGGGGATGGTCGCCCTCCTGAGCGTCCGCTCAGCCTGACCCCACCCCGTTTTGACCGCGGGAAACGGCGGTATTTGCCGGATCTGGCTGTCAGTTCGGGGGAGGGGGTGGTCCGGGTCCCGTTTTGACCGCGGGAAGTGGCGGTATTTGCCGGATCTGGCTGTCAGTTCGGGGGAGAGGGAGGGGGGTCGTCGCGGTGACGAAGGGCCCCCGCCACCACCCGCCGATGTTCGGCCCGCAGCCAGGGGGGCATCCGCCGTTCCAGGTGGGGCGGTACCGGGGGCACCAGCAGCGGGACCGTGATCCCCCGGGGACCCCGGCGGACCAGGCGAGCCTCCATCAGCACGGCGAGGTGGACGGGGAGGCGGATCCGCCGCCGTTGCCGAGCGGCGGCGATGAGGCGCAGCAGGTCCGCCACCGCCGCCGGGCCCAGCACCGCCACCCAGAATCGACGGACGTACGGGTCGTCGGGGGCGATCCCGCGCCGAGGCCGCTCGATCACCGGGAGGACGTAGGGGCGCATCTGCAGCGTCGGTGACGGTGCGGCCCCCGAGGACGGTGCGGCGTGCGATGCGGTGGGAGGACGAGCATCGGGTGCCTCGGGAGCCAGCGCCGTCATGTCTCATGTTCTATCACAGAACGTTAACCACTGTCAATAGGGTCAAAAACTACCCAGCTGTCGTCGAGTGGTCTCGAGCTGCGGCGTCGCCGCTCAGGTGCCGACGTAGACCCGGATGACCGCCCCGAACCGCACCGTCTCACC
The DNA here is from genome assembly GCA_015488325.1 of Acidimicrobiia bacterium. Classification (GTDB taxonomy): domain Bacteria; phylum Actinomycetota; class Acidimicrobiia; order Spongiisociales; family ZC4RG35; genus S012-128. Next base: position 4,313 of record WFOA01000149.1, read on the forward strand.
CGCTGCCGGATCGGTCCGGACGATCTTTCCGATCAGGTTGGGGTCGGAGGTCGCCTCGGAGAGCTGGACGAGGGTGAGCTGGACGCCGGTCGCCTCCTCGAAGGCCCGCACCGTCTCGAGGGCCTGGTCGAAGGTCTGGCCCACCAGGTTGGGGAGGGGGCCGATCGGGTCCTGGCCGTTCGCCACCTCGATCGTGATGGCCGTGCCCTGTCGAACCTCGGTGCCCGGGTCGGCGCTCTGGGCCACCACCGTGCCGACCGGTTCCGGCGACGGCACCTCCACCACTTCGACGTTGAGGCGCGCCTCCGCCAAGGCTTCGACGGCGTCCTCTTGCAGCAGGCCGACCAGCAGCGGCACCGTGGTGGAGGGCGTCCGGAAGAACTTGGAGACCCCGGGGGGATCTTCGGGGAAATCCTCGGCCGGGACGTCGGCCAGCATCGTCTTCATGAACTCGGCCCAGATCGGCGCCGGTACGGACCCGCCGTAGACCCGGGCGTAGCGGCGACCGTTGATGGTGACGTTGCGGAGCGAGAGCTGGTCACGTTCGTATCCGACCCACACCGCCGTCGAATACTGGGGCACGAAGCCGACGAACCAGGCGTCTTTGAAGTCCTGGTGGGTGCCCGTCTTGCCGCCTTGCGGCCGACCGATGTTGGCCCGAGGCGCCGTTCCGGCCCCGGTGGGGACCCTCATGAGGGGTCGTCGGGCGGCGGCGAACACGGCCGGGTCGCCGACCTGGCGGACCTCTGTTTCGTGTTCGTAGATCACGTTCCCGTCGGCGTCGACGATGCGGGAGATGAGATACGGTTTCGCCCACTGTCCGTTGGTGGCGAAGTTGGAGTAGGCCGAGGCCATCTCCAGCGGGGAGACCGAGCTGGTACCCAACACGATCGACGGCACCGGTTGCAGGTCGGACTGGACCCCCATCCGGCGGGCGACCTCGGCGATACGTTCCGGCCCGACTTCGAGGGAGAGCTGGGCGTACACGACGTTCACGGACGAGCTGGTGGCCCGGTCGAGGGGGATCACCGGATACGAGGGCCCGGCGTTGGAGACCCGCCAGATGTTGCCCAGGGGCGAGCACGTGTAGGGACATTCGATCTCTTTCGGGCTCGACCCGTCGTAGTAGGTGTTGAGGGTGATCCCGTTCTCGAGGGCGGCGACGAGCCCGAAGGGTTTGAAGGCCGACCCGGGGTTGCGTCGTCCCTGCACGGCCAGGTCGAACTGGGTGAAGTCGAAGGGGAGTCCGCTCGCCATCACCAGCACCGCGCCGGTCTGGTTGTCCACCGTGGCGATGGCGCCGGTGGGGGCGCAGGAGTGGGCTTCTGCGTAGGCGATCAGCTCGTCTTCGGGTGTCGACGGGAAGAGCTTGCGGCAGAGCTCGAGGTTCTGATCGAAGGGCGGGAGCGGCAGCCATTCGTTGAGGATCCGGTTGGCTTCCCGCTGGAGGTCGAGACGGAGGGTGGTCTCGATGCGCAGGCCTCCTCCACCTTGACAGGCGGTGTCGTCGGCGGCGCAGCCGAAGATCGCCTTCTTGCGTTCTTCCCTGGTCGCTCCGAGGAAGGCGAATTCGGGGTCGTTGAGGAGCTGGCGTTTCACTTCGGCGACGACGTGTTCGGCTTCGCCTCGGAAGACGACGTGTTCTTTCACCTGGAGGGGACGTGCCTTCGCCCGCTGTGCCTCCACCTCGGTGATCCATCCTTCCTGGAGCATCTGATCGATGACGCTGTTGCGGCGTTCGAGGACGATGCCGGCGCGTTTTCGCGGGTTGTAGAGGGAGGGGTTGCGGACGAGGACGGCCAGGGTCGCCGCCTCTTCGACGGTGAGCTGGTCGAGGTCTTTCCGGAAGAACTCCCTGGCCGCCGCCTTCACGCCGTAGGCTCCGGAGCCGAAGTAGACCGAGTTCATGTAGAACTCGAGGATCTGCTCTTTCGTGTAGCGGCGTTCCAGTTCGGCGGCGACGAACGCTTCGGTGACTTTCCGTCGGATCGTCAGTTCGCTGCCGACGAAGTTCTGTTTCACCACCTGTTGGGTGATGGTGGAGCCGCCACGCTGGACGTCGTTGAGGACGTTGTCCACGAAGGCGGACACGATCGCCGAGAAGTCGACGCCGCGGTGTTCGAAGAAGTCGGCGTCTTCGGCGGCGAGGATCGCCTGGACGACGACCGGTGGGATCTGGTCGAGGGGGACCGGTTCGCTGACCCGTCCGTCGTGGAGTTCGGCGAGCAGCTCGCCTCCGGCGGCGTAGACCTTCGACACTCGGGACAGGTCGGGGAGGTCGAGGGACATCGACTCGACGTCGGGGACCCACTCTGCCTCCAGGTCGGCGAGCGTGCCCATGGCGGCGCTGGCCGTCATGAAGCTGAACAGGCCCACCCAGGTCGACGCGATCAGGCCGATGATGAGCAGCCCGGCCAGGCCGGGGAACCATCGGCCGCGCCGTTCACGCGCTTCGATCTCGTGGATGGGGGAACGTCGCGACATCTCCACTCTTCAACGTCGGAGGTCACCGGAAAGTTGCGGGGTACGATGCCCGCCCAGACAGGATACCGGTTTCATGGTCGAACCCCGATACACGAGCTCCGGGATCGAGATCGACGTCGTCTACGAGACGGTCCCCGACCCTGCCCGCATCGGACGCCCGGGCGAGTACCCGTACACCCGGGGGCCCTACCCGACGATGTACCGGGGACGTCTGTGGACGATGCGCCAGTACGCCGGGTTCGGGACCGCCGAGGAGACGAACCGGCGGTTCCGGGCGCTGCTGGATGCGGGACAGACGGGCCTTTCGGTCGCCTTCGATTTGCCCACCCAGATGGGACTGGACTCTGACCATCCGATGGCGGCCGGGGAGGTCGGCAAGGTGGGGGTGGCGATCGACTCGATCGAAGACATGCGGCGTCTGTTCCATCGGATCCCCCTCGGGGAGGTCTCGACGTCGATGACGATCAACGCCACCGCCGCCATCCTGCTGCTCCTCTACGAGCTGGTGGCGACCGAACAGGGGGTGGCTCCGGAACGGATCCGGGGAACCGTCCAGAACGACATCCTCAAAGAGTACGTGGCCCGGGGTACCTACATCTATCCCCCTCGGCCTTCGATGCGTCTGGTCACCGACCTGTTCGCCTACGCCGCATCCGAGCTTCCTTCGTGGAACACGATCTCGATCTCCGGCTACCACATCCGGGAGGCCGGCGCCACCGCCGCCCAGGAGCTCGCCTTCACCATCGCCAACGGCCTCGCCTATGTGCGGGCGGCGATCGACGCCGGGCTCGACGTCGATTCCTTCGCGCCGCGGCTGTCGTTCTTCTGGAACGGCCACAACCAGTTCTTCGAGGAGATCGCCAAGTTCCGGGCGGCCCGCCGCATGTGGGCCCGGCTCATGCGGGACGTCGTCGGGGCGAAGAACCCCAAGTCGTGGGCGATGCGGTTCCACACCCAGACCGCCGGGAGCACCTTGACCGCCCAACAGCCCGAGAACAACATCGTGCGTACCACGGTGCAGGCCTTGGCGGCGGTGCTCGGCGGGACCCAGTCGCTGCACACGAACGCCTTCGACGAGGCTTTGGGGCTGCCCACCGAACGGTCCGCCACCATCGCCCTGCGTACCCAGCAGATCCTCGCCTACGAGTCGGGGGTCGCCGACACGGTCGATCCCCTTGCCGGTTCGTACTTCGTGGAGGCGCTCACCGACGCCGTCGAGGAGAAGGCAACCGAGCTGCTCGACGAGGTGGAGTCTCGCGGTGGCGCCGTCGCGGCGATCGAAGCCGGTTGGATGCAACGTCAGATCGAAGAGGCCGCCTACGCCGAGGCGCGGCGTCAAGAGTCGGGGGAGTCGGTGGTGGTCGGCGTCAACCGGTTCGTCGCCGAAGAGGAGCCTGAGGTGCCGGTGCTGGTGGTCGACCCCGCACTGGAGGAGGACCAGAAGCAGCGGCTGGCGGCGTTGCGGAGAGGACGCGACGGCGCGGCGGTCGCCCGGGCGCTCGACGAGGTCACCGAGGCAGCGGTCGCCGGAGTCAACGTCCTGCCTCCGATGCGGCGGGCATTGGAGCTGCGTGCCACCGTCGGTGAGGTGTCGGACGCGTTGAGGCGGGTGTTCGGCGAGTACCGTCCCGGCTGAATCTTCCACCCCGTCGTGGAAGTCGAGGACGATCCCCAACCGGAGTGAGCATGTCGGACGAGCACGCACCCAGGTTTCTCATCGTCGGCGCCGGACCCGCCGGGACCAGCGCCGCCACCACGGCCGCGGCCCTCGGCGCCCAGGTCACCCTCGTCGAGGATTCGGTCGTCGGGGGGGCCGCCCACCTGTGGGACTGCATCCCTTCGAAGACGATGGTGGCGTCGTCGATCAGGATGCAGGCGATCATCGGTGCCGAGAACCTGGGGATCGTCCCCGCCCGGGCACGGGTGGACCTGGCCCGTCTCTCCGAACGGGTCGCCCGAATCTCCGAAGATCTGTCCGTCAAGCAGGTGGCGTTGCTCGAATCCCAGGACGTCGAGATCGTCCGCGGCCGGGGCCGGTTCACGGGTCTGCACGAAGCCGTCGTGGAGATCGAGGACGGGACCCGGCGATTCGACTTCGATGTGGCGCTCATCTCCACCGGGTCGAGACCTCGGGCTCCCGAATGGGCCGGGGTGGACGGGGAGCGCATCCTCACCACCCGACACGCCTACTCGTTGGACGAGGTGCCCGAACACATGGTGGTGGTGGGTTCGGGGGTGACCGGAGTGGAGATGACCCACATCTTCGCCAGCTTGGGTGCCCGGGTGTCGCTGCTGGTGAGCCGCCAGCAGGTCCTCCCCCACAAGGACCCGGAGGTGGCCGCCGTGTTGGAGGAGGATTTCCTGGAACGGGGTGTGCAGCTCCTCAAAGGCGCACGGGCGGTGGCGATCCGCCGTGACGGTGACGAGGTGACCGTCGAGATCCAGGATGGGAGGACCGTCCGGGGGTCCCATGCGCTGCTGGCCATCGGCGCGGTCCCGAACACCGACGGGCTGGGTCTGGAGGAGCTGGGGGTGGAGACCGACGGGGGGTTCGTCGTCGTCGACGAGTTCCAGCGCACCTCCGTCCCCCACGTCTACGCAGCCGGTGACGTCACCGGGCAGATGCTGCTGTCGTCGGTGGCGACCGTGCAGGGACGCAAGCTCGCCCGTCACGCCCTGGGTCATCCCGAGACCCCGATGGACTACACGAAGGTGGCGCAGGCGATCTTCACCGAGCCGGAGATCGCCTCGGTGGGGCTGGAGGAGGCGACCGCCGCCGCCGAAGGGCGGAAGGTGCGGATCACGAAGGTGCCGTTCGCCGCCAACCCCCGGAGCCTCATCCACGGGTCGACCCGGGGGTTCGCCAAGGTCATCTCCGACCCGGCGGCGGGGGTGGTCCTCGGGGGCACCATCGTCGGGCATCGGGCGTCCGAGCTGATCGGCATCCTCGCGCTGGCGGTGCAGGCGAAGGTGAAGACCCACACCCTCACCGAGACGCTCATGGTGCATCCCAGCCTGTCGGAGTCGCTGGCCGACGCCGCCGAGTGACCGCTATTTGACGATGGCGATGACCGCCCCCGGGGAGACGGTGTCGCCCGCCTGGACCCGCAGCTCGATCACTTCGCCCGCCACCGGCGAGCGGACCTCGTTCTCCATCTTCATCGCTTCGAGAACGCAGATCGGGTCGTCGACGGAGACCGGGTCACCTGCCTTCACATGGATCTTGACGATGGTGCCCTGCATCGGCGCGGCGATGATCCCGTCGCTGGCTTCCGGGCTCTTCACCGTGTCGAGTTTCGGCGGCTTGCGGCGTGGAGCACCGGCTTCGGTCGGGGCGGGCACCCAGTAGACGACGACGAAGCGACGTCCCCCCACTTCGACGGTCATCTCCTTTCTCAGCATCTCCTCTTCGCTGGGGAGCGTGGGGGCGACCTCCGGGTCCCCGGGCTCCAAGGTGAGCTGATCTTCCAGCCAGCGGGTGTAGTGACGGGATTCGACGAAGTCGGGGTGGTCGAGCACCGCCTGGAGGGCGGGGATGGTGGTCGACACTCCGGTGATCTCGTATTCGGTCAAGGCCCGCCGTGCCCGTTCGATCGCTTCGGAACGGTCACGCCCCCACACGACCAGTTTGGCGATCAGGTTGTCGTAGTACTGGGAGATGGCGGTGCCCGGTCGGATCCAACTGTCGACGCGCACCCCGAACCCGGCAGGTTCCCGGTAGTCGACGATACGGCCCGGGGTGGGCATGAAGTTCCGGTAGGGGTCTTCGGCGTTGATCCGCAGTTCCAGGGCGTGGCCGCGGGGAGTGACGTCGCCGAGGTCCAGGGGTTCCCCGGCGGCGACCAGTAGCTGCTGGCGGACCAGGTCGATCCCCGTCACCATCTCGGTGATGGTGTGTTCCACCTGGAGGCGGGTGTTCATCTCCAGGAAGTAGAAGTCGAGGTTCTCGTCGACGAGGAACTCGACGGTTCCGGCGTTGACGTACCCGCAGGCCCGGGCCACCGCCAAGGCGGCCTCCCCGAAGGCCCGGCGTCGTTCGTCGTCGAACAGGGGACAGGGGGTCTCTTCGACCAGCTTCTGGTGTCGGCGCTGCACCGAGCAGTCCCGCTCACCGAGGAAGACGGCGTTGCCGTGGGTGTCGAGGAGGATCTGGGCTTCGACGTGGCGGGGCCGGTCGAGGTACTTCTCGACGTACACCTCCGGGTTGCCGAAGTAGGCGTCCGCTTCACGTCGGGCCCCTTCGAAGGCGTCTTCGACCTCGTCGGGGGAACGGACGACCCGCAAGCCTTTGCCTCCCCCGCCGTGGGCCGCCTTGATCGCCACCGGGTAGCCGAATTCGGCGGCGACCGCCTCGACTTCTTCGATCGTCTGGAGAGGCTCGGTGGTGCCCGGCACCGTCGGCGCTCCGGCGGCGGCGGCGGCCCGTCGGGAGGCGATCTTGTCACCCATCGTGGCGATCGCCTCGGGGGGTGGCCCCACCCAGATGATCCCGGCTTCGGTCACTCTGCGGGCGAACTCGGCGTTCTCGGCGAGGAACCCGTATCCGGGGTGGATCGCCGAGGCCTTCGCCTCGGTCGCCACCGCCAGGATCCGGTCGATGTCGAGGTAGGACTCGGCCGCCGGCGCCGGCCCGATGTTCCAGGCCTCGTCGGCGAGCTCGGTGTGGAGGGCATCGCGGTCGAGTTCGGAGTACACGGCGATGGTGCGCAGACCCATCTCGCGGGCGGTTCGGAGGATCCTGACCGCGATCTCTCCCCGGTTGGCGACGAGCAAGGACTCCATCGGTCGCATCCTACGGGATGGTCACAGCGGGATGTTCCCGTGTTTGCGGGCGGGGAGGGTCTCGCGTTTGGTGCGGAGCATGTCGAGGGCTTCGATCAGTTTGCGTCTCGTGTGACGAGGTTCGATCACTTCGTCGACCAGACCGAGTTCTGCGGCCCGGTAGGGATTGTTGAACTGTTGTTCGTAGTCGGCGATCAGTTCGGCCCGCCGGGCGTCGGGGTCGTCCGCTTCGGCCAGTTCCCGCCGGAAGATCACGTTGACCGCCCCTTGGGCTCCCATCACGGCGATCTCGGCGCTGGGCCAGGCGTAGACGAGGTCGGCTCGGATGCCGCGGGCGTTCATGACGAGGTAGGCCCCGCCGTAGGCCTTGCGGGTGATCACCGTCACCCGGGGCACCGTCGCCTCGCAGTACGCGTAGAGGAGTTTCGCTCCGTGCCGGATGATTCCCCCATGTTCCTGGTCGACGCCGGGGAGGAAGCCGGGGACGTCCACGAACGTGACGAGGGGGATGTTGAAGGCGTCGCAGAACCGTACGAACCGGGCGGCTTTCTCCGACGCCGAGATGTCGAGGGTACCGGCGAGGACCGACGGCTGGTTGCCGACGACCCCGACCGCATGCCCGTCGAGTCGGGCGAACCCGACCACGATGTTCTTGGCGAAGTGTTCGTGGACTTGGAAGAACTCGCCGTCGTCCACCACCCGGGTGATGACGTCCACCATGTCGTAGGCCTGGGTGGACGAGTCGGGGATGATCTCGTCGAGGGCGTCTTCGACCCGGTCCCGACGGTCGGAGGTGGCGAAGTAGGGGGGGACCTCCATGTTGTTCTGGGGGAGGAACGACAGCAGGTACCGCACCGCCTCCAAGGCGTCTTTCCCGGTGGGCATCACGAAGTGGGTGACGCCCGATTTCCCTCCGTGGGTGAAGGCGCCGCCGAGCTCTTCGAAGGTGACGTCTTCCCCGGTGACGGCTTTGATGACGTCGGGTCCGGTGATGAACATGTGGCTGGCGCCGTCGACCTGGAAGACGAAGTCGGTCATCGCCGGCGAGTAGACGGCACCTCCGGCGCAGGGACCCATGATCACCGAGATCTGGGGGATCACCCCCGACGCCCGGACGTTCCGTTCGAAGATCCGCCCGTATCCGTCGAGGGCCGCCACGCCTTCTTGGATGCGGGCCCCACCGGAGTCTTTCAGTCCGATGAGGGGGGCGCCCGTCTCCATCGCCAGGTCGATCACCTTGCAGATCTTGTCGGCCACCGCCCGACCCAGGCTGCCCCCGAAGACCGTGAAGTCCTCCGCGAACACGAACACGGTCCGACCGTCGATCCGTCCCCAACCGGTGACGACGGCGTCGCCGAGGGGCCGGCGGTTCTCGATGCCGAAGCCGCGGGCCTGGTGGCGGACGAACATGTCGATCTCCTGGAACGAACCCTGGTCCAGCAGCAGCTCCAGGCGTTCCCGGGCGGTGAGCTTGCCCAGCTCGTGTTGGCGGTCGATGGCACGCCGGCTCCCGGCGTGCAGGGCTTCTTCCCGCAGCCTCCGCAGCTCTTCGATCCGCTCTTCGGTACCCAACCGAATCCTCCCGATAGGCTGGCCCTCGTTGGACTCCGCGTCGGGGCCGATGGCTACACCCTATTCCCTCCACATCTTCGAAGAGGTGACGTCCACCCAGGACGTCGCCCGTTCCCTCGCCGGTGCGGGGCCGGTCCTCGTCGTCGCCCACCGTCAGCGCCGGGGACGGGGACGGACGGGTCGGACGTGGGACACGGCACCACGGGCCGTCGCCGCCTCGTACGCCTTCGAGGTGCCATGGCCGGCGGACCGGCGGGGTGTCCTGCCGCTCGTCGCCGGTGTCGCCGCCGGCGACGTCCTCGACGTCGACCTGAAGTGGCCCAACGACCTGATCGTGGACGGCCGCAAAGTGGGGGGGATCCTGGTCGAGGTGGCAGGCGACCTGGCCGTGGCGGGATGCGGCGTCAACCTGTGGTGGCCGGACCCTCCCGACGGCAGGGCAGGCCTCTACGCCGACGACCCCGGCCCGGAGGCCGCAGAACGTTTCGCCCGGGCCTGGGCCGACCGGTTCGGCGAGCTGGTACGGCTCGGGCCGGCGTCGTGGCCCCGGGACTCCTATCGGCGGCGATGCCGAACGATCGGGGCCGACGTCGTCTGGGAGCCCGAGGGTCGGGGTCGGGCGGTCGATGTCGCCGCCGACGGGGGCCTCGTCGTCGAGACCGACGCCGCCACCGTCGTCCTCCACTCGGGTGAGGTCCGCCACGTCCGTCCGGCCGGCGGGGCTCGCAGGTGACGGTCCCCGGGGCGGGTGGGGACGTCGCCCGGCGGCGGGTCGTCGAATCCCACCGTCTCGCCCGGCGCGCCTTCCGCCTCGGGGCGGTCTTCGTCGTGGCCGCCGTGGCCTGGTCCGGGTGGGTTCTGGCCGGAGGAGGTCCGTGGTGGGGCCCGATCCACGCCTTCGCCGCCGGCGGGGTGCTGCTCGCCATCTCCGGAGCCACCCAGCTGTTCACGATCACCTGGTCGGCCGCACCGGCTCCGAGGCCGGCGGTGGCGGCCGTGCAGCGGTGGGTGCTGGCCGCCGGGGTCGGCCTCGTCCTGGCTGGACGCGTGACGGAGAGCCGATGGTCGCTGGTGGCCGGGGCGATGTCGGTCCTGGCCGGGCTCGTCACGTTGGGGTGGATCCTGGTCGGGACGATCCGCCGCAGTCTGCTTCGGCGCTTCGACCTCTCCTCCCGCTTCTACCTGGTCGCGCTGGCTGCCGGGGTCGTCGGGGTGGGGCTCGGCGGCTTCATGGGGAGCGGCGCCGCCGGGGACCGGCTGGCCGGGGTCCGTCTCGTCCACTACCACCTGAACCTGGTCGGGCTGGTCGGGTTCGTCATCGTCGGGACCCTCCCCACGATCCTGCCCACCTTCGCCCATCACCGGATGGTGTCCGGCCGGGAGGCGAAGGTGGCGTGGTGGCTGGCGGTCGGGTCGGTCGTGTCGATGGTGGCGGGGCTGGCGTTCGGGGCGGTGGTGGTCGGGTTCGGCTCGGTGCCTGTCTCTTATA
>WFOA01000150.1 GCA_015488325.1 Acidimicrobiia bacterium
CCACCGCCGCCAGCAACAGGACGATGCCCGACGATGCCTCGGCGGCCATGAAGGCCTGGACCGGGCGGACGAAGCGCCGGGGGATGAACCGGTTCGAAGTGATCCACGTTTCGTGCAGGCGTTCGGGCATCTGTTCCTCGCTGTCGATCTTCTTCGCGGCGTGGCGGAGAGGGGCGGGTTCGACGTCCCCCTACGCAGAGGTGGCCGCAGGGCCTCACGGCATCCTGTCGTCCGCCTGCCCGTTCGCTTGAGCACCGCGGGCGGCCATGTGGCGTCCCGTACGTTACCGACTTCGGATCGAGGGACGCGGCCCAACGTGGTCGGCGCATGTAACGGAGCGGCCGTTCGCGGGTCTTGCACGGCGCCGGGATCACCGACGCCAGGGAGATGCCGTGGCACGGGTGTGGGTCACCGAACCGAAGGTGCGCGGCCGCTCCGGGGAGGAGCGGGGTGCGACGCTGCTCGAGTTCGCCCTCGTCGCCCCGATGCTCTTCCTGCTGCTGTTCGGGGTGATCGAGTTCGCCCGTCTGGTCACCGCCTACACGGCGGTGTGGACGGGGGCTCGGGAGGCGGCGAGGTACGCCACGACGGTCGGCGACAACGGTGCCGGCGTGCCCCGCTATCTGGACTGCGTCGGGATCCGGGATGCGGCCCGCGACAAGGTCGTGGTCGTCGACATCGCCGACACCGACGTCTCCGTCGTCTACTACGACCTGGCCGAGGTCCCCGTCGCCGACTGCGACCCCGACGACGTCACCCTCCCCGACCCGGACGCCACCCTGGTCTCGAGCGGGTCACGGGTCGAGGTGACGGTCCGTGGGAGCTTCGACGCGGTCGTCCCGATGGTGGGGGCGTTCATCGACGGGGCGACCCTCGATTCGACCCAGAGTCGTTCGATCTTCTTGGGGGTGCTCGGTGGTCGATAGGGAGCGGGGGGCGGCAGCCGTCGAGATGGCGTTCGTCACGATCTTCCTGGCGTTGCTGGTGACCGGGATCATCGACGTCGGGAGGACCATCTTCACGACCATCGCCCTCGCCGACGCCGCCCAGGAGGGGGTGAGCTTCCTCGCCTTCACCGACGAGGTGACCGAAGCCCAGGCGAAGAACCGGGTCGCCTCCGCCATCTCGCAGCCGACCGTCGATCCTGCGACGGACGTGACGATCTGGTGCACACCGGTCGATCGCGCCGACCTGGACGGGGCCACTGTCGAAGTGATCGTCCGCCACCGACTCGACCTCGTCACACCGATCTTCGGCCAGATGCTGGGGGGCAGCATCGATCTGCGACGCCGGGCGGTGGGGGAACGGCTCATTGGGCCGCCGCCGTCCTGGTGCGAGGTACCGCCATGACGAGCCAGGGGACTGATATGTGCGAGCGGACCGACACCAGCCGGCGCTCCCTTCGCCGAGGGGAGGAGGGGGCGGTCGCGGTCACGGTGGCGATCACGCTCCTCCTCCTGGTCGGATTCGCCGCCCTGGCCATCGACACCGGGCTCGGATACGCCACCCGTCGGGTGGAGCAGAACGGCGCCGACAACGCCGCGTTGGCCGCCGCCTGGGAGGTGTGCAACCCGTCGGCGACCTTCGGCGGCGACGCCGAGGCGGCGGCGAAGGCCACCGCTTCGGCCAACGGGTTCGACGACACCGTCGCCGACATCACCGTGACGGTGACCCCCATCTCATCCGACCGGTTCGAGGTGGTGATCAGCGCCAGCGACGACACCACCTTCGGGCGCGCCTCCCCCGGGGCGGGGTCGATTACCGTGGTGTCCAGGGCGGTGGCGAAATGCGAGGTGGAGCCGTTCCTCGGGGGATACGCCATTTTCGCCGGTGCCGACCAGTCCTGCGGTGGTGGGGTCGAACTGGACCTGTCGGGCGCCTCGAAGATCATCAACGGGGGCATCCACTCGAACGGCGACATCAAGAACAGCGGCGCCAACACGACGATCAACGGCCCCGTCACCTATTTCGGTGAGATCGTCGGAGACGACATCCTGGGCGCCAGCCGGCTCAACGGTCCCCTGCTCGACTATCCCCTCGACATCACCGTCGACGAGTTCGTCCTGCAGCCGGGTGTGTCGAACAGGGCCGCCACGGCGGCCGCGGCGGGCGAGTACTACAACGCCGGGTCGAACGACATCACCAACACCTGGATGGTGAACAACGGGTACGCCACCTCGTTGGGCGGCAACGCCATCGAGATCCAGCGTTCGGGGATCTATTTCACTCGGGGTGACATCACCTTGTCGAAGGTCTCGGCTGCGGACGGTGTGACGGTCACCTTCGTCGCAGAGGACGGTCAGATCCACATCAACGGGGAGGGCAGCGACCTCACCGCCTACGAGCCGATCGACGGCGGACCCAACGACCCCGGTCTCCTCATGTTCTCCAGCTACCTGGAGCCGGCCTCCGGGGGTCCGACGTGTACGGGGAACGCCATCCTGTTCTCGTTGAGCAACGTGACCTGGAACGGGGTGCTGTACGCCCCCTACGGCCAGATCCGGTTCGCGACCGCCGAAGCGGGCCCGGCGACGAAGACCCTCAACGGCAGTATCTTCGCCTACACGGTGAACGTCTCCGCTTCGAACTTCACGATCACCTGGCAGGACAACCCCGCCGCCACGCCCGTCTACACGGTGGAGCTGTTGGAATGAGCGAACATCCCGCCCACGACGCCCTCCGGGCCTACGCGAAGCGGCTGGAGGCCGAGACGGCGCCCGGGGCCGTCCACCGTGGCGTTCGGCGGGCGCTCAGACGAACTCCGGTCGGCGGCTGGTTCCGTCGGGCGGCGGTGGTGGTGGCTTCGAGCCTCGGGCTGGTGATGGGGAACGTCGCCCTGGCCGTCGCCGTGCAGCCGTCGGTTCCCGGCGACGTCCTCTACGGAGTCGAACGTGCCTACGAACGGGTGGCCTCGTTGTTGGGGTTCGAGCTGGGATCCCCCGAGGAGCGTCTGGCCGAGGCGGCGGCGGCGGCCGAGCGGGGCGACCCGGTCGAAGCGAAGGTCCTCGTCACCGAGGCGCTGGCCGACGTGCCGCCGGCGGTGCCGGTGGTCGAAGCCACCCCGCCGGAGTTCGTCGACGACCTGATCGGCGTGGCCTGGGGGGTGGTGGAAGCCGCCCAGACTGGTGACCCGGCGGCGGTGGCCGAAGCCGTCGAAGAGATGCAGGCCGAGTTGGGTCCCCCCGTCGGCGTGCCCGGTGGCGGCTCTCCACCCGACCCGGAGGAGCTGCCCGCCGTTCCCGCATCTCCGCCGGGTCCGCAAGGCCCCGTTCCGGGAGGCGCCGGTCCCCCGGACGATGCCGGTCCCCCGGACGATGCCGGTCCCCCGGACGATGCCGGTCCCTCGGACGATGCCGGTCCCCCGTCGGATACACCCGGTCGTGGCTCGGGCCGGCCGTAAGCTTGCCGGTCGATGCCCGACCGGGGGGACTCCACGTCTCAGAACGACCCCGACATCACCTGGCCTCCGGATCCGGAGCACGTCGTCGCCGCCGCTGCCGGCGACCAGCAGGTGCTGGCAGGGATCCTCTTTTTCGCCTTCCCCCGGGCGGCGGCCTTCGGTCGGGCGCTCGGGCTCGGTCCCGCCGACGCCGAAGATCTGGCCGGTGACGTGTGTGAGCGGGTGGTGAAGGGCCTGAGCGGACTCCGGGACCCGGCCCGGTTCGAAGCGTGGTTCTGGAGCATCGCCCGCAATCGGGTCCGCACGGCGCTCCGACGGCGCCGCCGCCACCAGGAGACCTTCGAGCGGGCCGGCGTCGGTATCGGAGACCCGGAACACCTGGCGATCGTCTCCGACGAACAGCGGATCGTGGCGGCCGCCTTCGCCTCCCTGCGTCTGCGGGATCGGCAGATCCTCTGGCTCCGCGAAGTCCAGGGTCTGGGCGACGAAGAGGTGGGAGAGGCCCTGGGGATGCGCCCGGGGGCGGTGAGGGTGGCGGCCATGCGGGCCCGGCGGCGACTCGAAGAGGCGTACGACGCCCTCGGCGGCAACCCTTCGGACGATTGACGCCTACCGTGCGGTCGTGATCAGACGCAGCGGATTCCTCGTCACCCTCCCTGCGGTGATGGCGTCGGCCACCTTTGCCCTCATCGTCTTCGGTGTGCTCTCGGCGGAGATCATCGCCGAATTCGGCGTGGCGCGGTGGCAGGTGGGTGCCCTCGTCACCGCCTCCTCGCTCACCGGCGGCCTCGTGTCGCCGCGTCTCGGCCGCTGGGCAGACCGGTTGGGCGCGCGCCGGGCCGCGCTCCTCACCCTCGCGATCTCGGCTCTGGCGCTCCTCCTGGTCTCGATCGCCCCCGCCTACCTCCTGTTGGTAGGGGCCGCGCTGGTCACCGGCATCGCCCAGGCCGGATCGAATCCCGCCACGAACAAGCTCATCTCCCTCCACCTTCCACCGGGGAGGCGGGGAACCGTCACCGGCGTCAAACAGTCCGGAGTCCAGATGGGGTCGTTCCTCGGAGGGCTGTTCCTCCCGGTGGGCGCCACCGCCTGGGGGTGGCGCTGGGCCGTGGCGGTGGCCGGGTTCGTCCCGATCCTCTTTCTCCTGCTGGCGGCGGCGACGGTTCCCGCCGACCCGCCCGTCGTCACCGCCGGAGGAGACGGCTCCGGTGGCCCCCTCCCCCCGATCATCCGGCGTCTCGCCGTGTACGGGTTCCTCCTCGGCGCCGGCGGGACCGCCATCTTCACCTACCTGCCCCTCTACGCTCGCGAAGCCCTCGGGTTCTCGGGGGCCGAAGCCGGTGCGGCGGTGGCGGTCCTCGGCGCGGCGGGGATCGCCGGGAGGATCCTGTGGGGCAGGGTGGCGGAGCACCGGCTCGGTTCCAAACGTGTCCTCACCATCCTCGCCGTCCTGGCGGTCGCGGCCGGGCTGGTTCTGGCGGTGGGGCCGATGGTCGGTGGGACCGCGGTGTGGGTGGCGGCGTTGCTCACCGGGGCGAGCGCCTCCGCCTGGAACGCGGTGGGGATGCTGGCGATCATCCAGACGGTTCCGGCGGCGATGACCGGCCGTGGATCCGGCGTGGTGCTGTTCGGATTCCTCGCCGGTCTCGGGCTCGGCGCCCCCGCCTTCGGATGGTCGGTGGACGTCCTCGGTCGGTACACGCCGGGCTGGCTCGTCGTCGCGGGCCTGTTCGCCGCAGGATGGTGGGTCATCGTCCGCGCCCCCGAGGGTCTCCCCACCGCCGGTCGCTCCTAGTCGGTCGCTGCGAACGTCTGCATCCGGGTTGCGTGTCGTGGCCTCCGGGGCGATCAGGAGACCGGCTGCTCCGGCGTCGGGCTCACCGTTCGGTTGCCGGTTCCCGGCTGTCGGCGCCGGGGAAGGCGAGGGTGCGCCAGGCTTCGTAGACGACGATGGCGACGGCGTTGGAGAGGTTGAGGCTGCGGACGTCGGGCACCATCGGGATCGACACCACCCCGTCGACCCACGACGCGCCGAGGACTTTCCCGGGGAGCCCGACCGACTCGGGCCCGAACAGGAGGGCGTCCCCGGGGCGGTAGTCGACGTCGCAGTACCGCAGGGTTCCCTGCTTGGAGACCGCCCAGACACGTTCCGGTGAGGTGGTGGCGAGCCAGCTCCCGAGGTCGGGATGGACCCGGACGGTGGCACGATCCCGGTAGTCCATCCCGGCCCGACGGAGCCGGGCGTCGGAGAGCTCGAACCCCAACGGTTCGATGAGATGGACACGGGCGCCGGTGTTCGCCGCCAGCCTCATGACGTTGCCCGTGTTCGGTGGGATCTCCGGGCGGTACAGGACGATGTCGGGGGGATGGGGCATCGGCTCAGAACAGGCGAAGCTCGCCGGAGTCGACCTCTTGGAGGCCCTCGTAGTCCACTTCCACGGCGGCGATCCCCCGGGCGGCAGCCAGGGTCCTGGCCTGGGGGGTGATCTGTTGGGCGGCGAAGATGCCCCGGACGGGCCGCAGGCGCGGGTCGAGGGAGAGCCGCTCCAGGTAGCGGGCGAGCTGCTCTACCCCGTCGATCTCGCCGCGGCGTTTCACCTCGATCGCCACCGTGCCTCCGTGGGGGTCGGCGCACAGCAGGTCGACCGGGCCGATGTCGGTGGGGTACTCCCGCCGGATGAGGGTGAGGCCGTCCTCCAACACCCAGGGCCGGTCGGCGAGGAGCTGCTGGAGGTTCGCTTCGACACCGTCCTTTTGGAGGCCCGGGTCGAGGCCCAGTTCGAACGTCGAGTCGTGGATGACGTCGTGGAGGGTGATGACGAGGCGTTCCCCCTTCGGGTTGGTCACCACCCAGGTTCCGTCCCCTTCTTCGAGGAGGTTGGGGGCGTTCATCCAGTTGAGGGGCTTGTACGCTCCGCCGTCGGCGTGGACCGCCACGCAGCCGTCGGCTTTCACCATGATGAGGCGCCGGGCCCGCGGGAGGTGGGCGGTGAGCCGACCCTGGTAGTCGACGGTGCATTCGGCGACGACGATCCTCATGGGCGCAAAGGGTACCGGCGGTCGGCCCGCCCGTGAGATCCCGGTCCTAGGGCTCCGACCGGCCCCCCGTCTCCATCCCGTCCATGTCCCCCATACCCGATCCGCGGTCCGTGAAACGTTCGACGGGCACCGACCGAAGATCGGTCCAGGACAGAGGTTCGGTCCCCAGCTCCGTTGCCGCGGCGGAGGCCCGGGCGCGGTCGGCGAACGCCACGATGCCGTAGCCCATCGGCGTTCGCGGGTCGCCGGTGATCACGTACCAGGCTTCGGAGGCCGGGACCCACTCCTCGGTGTCGACATCGTGCACCCACACGTCGGCGGTGTCGAGCTCTGCGTGTTCGGTTCCGTAGGTCAACAGCCCTCCGAGGTCGTCGAAGACCCGTTCGGTGCCGTCGGCCAGACGGTAGGCGGCGGCGTAGCGCACCTCGCTGATGATCATGCCGCACTGCATGCACAGGTCGCGACCGTAGGCGATCTCGGGCGGTCCACCTTCGGCGGTGTCGGGGGTGCAGGCACCGGTCGCCAAGGCGAGGGCCACCAACACGATGGTGATCCTCGTCATCAGAGGTCCTGTCGGGTCCGGAACCGGAACCAGGCGATGGAGACGGGCACTGCGACCCAGACGAGCAGGATCGTGACGATGACGGGTACGAGGGCCGATCCGAGGGCGTCGGCGGCGTAGGTCCCGGCGGGTCCGAGGATGTCGAAGGAGTCGGCGAAACTCGCCAGGGCGGCGAGGCGGAACGCCTCGACCGGGTTGGCGACCGTCGAGAAGAAGAGGGCGGAGACCGAGAGGCGGGTGGCGACGGCCGTGCCCATCAGGCCGAGGTCGCCGAGGAACACGAGGAGGAGCCACACGAACACCGCCGATCCCAAGGCCGCCGCGGCTCGCCGGGCCAGGGTGCTGATCAGCATGCCGAGGCCGACCATGGCGAGAAGCAGCGCCCATGCCAGCAGAGTGATGCGCACGAAGGATCCCGCTTCGCCGCTGCCGCTCCTGAGGGCGGTCAAGATCCCTGCCGCCCCGAACCCGGCGAAGGAAGCGGCCGTCAACGCGGCGCTCGTTCCCAGGTAGAGGCCCCAGAACGCCTCGGTGCGGTTGACCGGATGACTGAGCAGGAACCGCAGGGCGCCGCTCTCGCGTTGGAAGGCGATGGTCTGGGCGCCGAGGGTGAGTCCCATCAGGGGAATGATGATCTGGGTGAGCGTGACGAGGGAGGCGGCCGTCCGCCCGTAGCTGGCCGACCCGGCGATCCGGGATCCGGGGAGGGCGGCGATCGCCAGGACGGCGGCGAGCCCGGCGAACGCCGCCGTCCACATCCAGAACCAGCGGCTGTGGATCGCGTCCCTGAGCTCCTTTCGGGCGATGGCCGCGACGGAGCTCCGCTGGGCCCGCTCGGGAAGATCGAGGGACCGCCCGTTCCGGGGCAGGGCTTCGGTGGTCATGTCCACACCTCCAGGTCTTCGATCTCCAAACCGGCCCGGTGCAGAGCGTTCAGGGCCTGGCCTTTCCTCTGGGCCGACACTTCGACCAGGATCCCCGCGGCGTTGGCCCGGGCGGTGAACCCGGCCGTCTCGAGCGCCTCGAGCGCCCGGGTGTTGTGGCCGCCACGAAGCGTGACGTGGAGCCACACCTTGAGACCGAGCCGTTCGGCGAGTTCGCCGGGTGCGCATTCGGTCACGATGCGCCCGTCCTCCATCGCCACCACCCGGTCCACCAGCATCCCCATCTCCTCCATGTGATGGGTGGTGAGCAGGATCGTCCGGCCCTGGAGGCGAAGGCCTTCGAACAGCTCGATCGCCTCTTCTCGGCTGTGGGCGTCGAGGTTGGATGTCGGTTCGTCGAGGAGCAGCACCGGCGGGTCGGAGAGCAGCGCCGCGGCCAGGGCGAGGCGCTGTTTCAGTCCCCCGGACAGCTCTGCGACCCGCTTCGAGCGGTGTTCGTCCAGGCGGAACGACCCGATCAGTTCCCGCACCCGGTCGGTGGGGACGCCCCGCAGGGCCGCCGAGTAGTCGAGGACGTCGGTGACCGCCATGTCGTCGTAGAAGGAGAGTTCCTGGGCCACGTACCCGATCCGATTCCTCACGGCCTTGCCGCGGGTGCGGGCGTCGAGCCCGTCGATCTCGATGGTGCCTTCGTAGTCGACGAGGCCGAGGATGCAGCGCACCACCGTCGTCTTGCCGGCACCGTTGGGGCCCCAGAGGGCCACCGCCTCGCCGGGTCGGACGTCGAGGGCGAACCGGTCGAGGACCGTGAGCGGGCCGTACCGTTTCGTCAAGTCGCGGATCCGGATCACGGGAGACTCCTTCTGTGTCGGGTGGAGAGGATCGTGGCCGTGGCCACGCCGAGCATCAGGGTCGACACGGCGAGCAGGTCACGTCCCGACTGTGTCGGCAGCGGCACGGGAGGGTCGGGGATGGCCGGAGGTTCGATGAGGGGGCGGTCGTCTTCGACTTTCGGTCTCGGCTTGATGACCGGGAAGGCCCGGGCGGCGAGGTCGAGCGCCCTCGAGGCGGGGGTGTCGGCGAAGAGCATGAGCTCGGGGTTGCGGTCGAGGAGGTAGTCGTAGAGGTCGTCGAGCCGGTAGGGGACGTCGCCGAAGCCGTCACCGTCGGCGTCGTATCCGGCGTAGTCGGACCAGTAGTTGCCGATGCCGTCGCGGGTCCAGGTGTTCCCGCCGAACTGTCCGCCCCCTTGGACCCCCACCTGGACGGTGTTGTCGAGGAAGGTGTTGTTCCAGAACGCGTTCCCCCTCACCGACGGCAGGAACAGCACGCCGATCTGGTTGTAGGCGATGAGGTTGCCTTCGAAGGTCTGTTCGACGCTCCGAGGTGAGTTGTCGAGGAACACACCGGCACGGTTGCCGACGAGGAGGTTGTCCTCGAGTCGGGAACCGTCCATGTCCTTGAGGCCGACCCCGTATCCGCTGGGTCCGTTGTTTCCCGAGATCAGGTTCCGGCGGAGACGCAGACCTTCGCTGTACATGAGGAAGGCGCCGACGCTGTTGTCGATGAGGGCGTTCTCTTCGATGGTGGCCCGGTCGGAGTACATGAAGTGCAGGCCGTAGCGGCCGTTGGACACCAGGTTGCCGCGGATGGTCACGTCGTCGGAGAACCACAGGACGAGGTCCCGGGCGCCGTCGACGACGTTCTGTTCCACCACGGTCCGATGGGATTCCCACATCCGGATGGCGTCGCCTCGGCGGGCGACGAACAGGTCTTTGCTCTGCACCGTGTTGCCGCGGATTTCCGAGTCGGGAGCCTGGTAGAGGAAGATGCCGAACAGGACGTCTTCGAGTCGGCTGTCGATCACCCGGACCCTGGGTGCCTTCACCGAGATCCCGGCGTGCTCCCGGTCGAGGGAGTCGCCGGAGTTGCGGATGACGAGGCCTTCCAGGGTCACGTCGGGGGCGAGCACCGTGACCACCGTGCCGGTACCGGTGCCTTCGATGACGGCCTGGCCGGAGCCTCGCAGGGTGATGGCCTTGTCGATCGTGATGTCACCTCGGTACGTGCCCGGCGGGAGGTCGATCACCGTCCCCGGTTCGGCGGCGTCGACCAGGGCCTGGAGATCGTCGACGGGGGCCGCGGCTCCGGCCCCGACGGACGAGGCCAGGGCCAGGACGAGAGCGAGGAGCGTCTTCATGACCTGGCCTTTCCGTAGAGCTGGTCGAGGAGCGGCTTGTACGCCTTGCGGTGGTACCACAGGCCGGCGGCGACGAGACCAGAGGCCACGAGGGCGAGGACGAACCCGGGGCCGGGCAGGGCCAAGGTCTCGAACTGGGCGATCCGCGCCGGGCCGAACACCGGCGGTGTGAACTCGCCGACGGCACCTGCGAGCGGCGCCTTCGGGTCGAGGCTGTGCCCGTACCGCCACAGCCAGTACTGGAGGTCGGCAACGAACATCAGCGGGAAGACGAGGGCAGGCAGGGTGAAGACCACGACCCAGCGGTTGTGGAAGGCGAAGGCGGCGATCAACAGCCCGGCCAGCACGACGAGGGCGATGATGGAGAGGGAGCGTTCCAGCACCGCACCGTATTCGAACGACGGCATCCCCACGTAGTGGTTGAGGCCTTCGAGGGTCTCGACGTCGCCTTCGAGCCGGTTCAGATAGGCGCGCACCACCAAGCCGTCGGGGAACTGGGGTGCTCGCAGGCGGAGGATCCAATAGGGCAGGAAGATCGAGACCACCAGCAGGAACGCGGCCCCACCGAACAACATCATCGGCCTGCGGTACCGCTCTGCATGGGCTGCCCGCTGTTCGGGAGGCACCCTGGGGCCGAGGACCCTGTCCCGAAGTGTCATCTTCGCCATGTCTCGTTCCGTCTCCTGAGGGGGTGCCGCCCGGTCTTGAAGCCGGGCGGCACCCGTCGCGGTGTCCCGTTACGGCTGGACCAGGAAGTACCCGGCCATCTCCAGGTGGAGCGCCGAGCAGAATTCGGTGCAGTAGAACGGGAACGTCCCGCTCTCGTTTGCGGTGAACTCGAAGGTCGCCGTCTCGCCCGGCTCCAGACTCAACGTGATGTTGTAGCCCGGTAGGGCGAAGCCGTGGGTGGCGTCCAGGGACTGCTCGATGTTGGTGATGTGCCAGATGACACGGTCACCCTTCTTCACTTCCACCCGGTCCGGCGTGTAGCGGCTCCGCACCGCCGTCATGTAGACGTGCACCGTGTTGCCGTCCCGTTCGACCCGTTCGTTCCCGGGGACGGGAGCCTCCGGATCGACCTGCATCGTGGCGGGATCCCAGCCCACCTCCGGGTAGATCTCGAAGGGATTCAGCTTGTCCGCCTTGATGATCTGGGCGTAATGCGGCTCACCCAGCGCCATCGGCATGTCGTAGAGGAGCTGCATGCCGTTCGGGTCGGTGCCCGTCACGTCGACGGTCGGGTTGATCGGCTCCTTCGAGATGTCGATCAGCTGCAGGTTCTGGGGGAGCAGCGGACCGGGGGGAAGGAACCGGTCGATCGACCACTTGTTGAGGGACACCAGGTAGTTCCCGTCGGGGCTCACGGTGTCGCCTTCGGCGGCCGCGACGTGACCGACGTTGTACTGGATCGGGATCCGCCCGACCAGCTTCCAGGCTTCGTCACCCTCCTTGTACGGGGGACCGAGGCTCCAGCGGGACACCACCGAATCCAAGAAGATCGACGTGTAGGCGTAGCCCTTGTCGTCGAACTGGGTGTGGAGCGGCCCGAGGCCGACCTCGATCTGGGCTTCTTTCACCGCGTCGAAGTCGAGCACCGGCACGCCGTAGCGGTCGGGCACCCAGTTCTTGTCGGCGATCGCCTGCTGGATCTTGTCGAAGGAGTAGATGGTGACGTGCGGGTCGAGCTTGCCCGACACCACCATGTACTCACCTCCCGGCGAGATGTCGATCCCGTGGGGGCTCTTCGGCTCGGGGATGAAGTAGAGCACCCCTGCGTCGATCAGCTTGTCGAGCGGGATGACGGGGAACCCCTTCACGTCGATGGTCTCGCCCGCCTTGAACAGCTCCTCGGCCTTGCGGAGATTGATCACGTGCAGGTAGTCGTTCTCACCGGCCGAGACGCCCGCCTCGAAGTCGGCGCCGTCGACCGACTTGCCCTTCGCCAACTCCACGTTGAAGGAGTTGCAGAACACCCAGCCTTCCGACACGTTCTTGCCGGCGTCGCAGAGGTCCTGCCAGTAGGGCGGGAGCTCCAGGGCGAAGGACTGGGATTCGTCGATCCGGCCCTTGTCCCGGTCGAACTTCCAGAAGGTCACCATGCCCCGGTACTCGGCTTCGTACTCCTCGAGGGGTGCGTACTCCCACCCGAGGGGGTTGCCGTACTGGCCGCCTTCGATGACGTACTCGGTGTTGGGGGTGACCATCGTGCCGCCGTGGTCGACGATCGAGACCGGGTTCTTCAGGATTTGTTTCGTCTCCCAGTCCCGCAGGTCGATGACGGCCACCCGGGCGTTCGCTTTGTCGTTGATGAAGAGGAACTGGCCGTCGTAGTCGCCGTTCGTCTCCGACAAGGCAGGATGGTGGGTGTCACCCCAGCTGATCTGGTTGTCGCCGACGTTCCCGGCTTCCAGGACCTTCATCTGTTCGACGTTGCCGTATCCCCATCCCTGCCACGGTTCCGGTGTGAACACGGCGATGTTCTTCAGGATCCGCATCGACGGGATCCCGATGGCGATCACCTGGCCGCTGTGGCCGCCGGAGGCGAACATCACGTATTCGTCCCATTGGCCGCTGGGGACGTAGGTCTTGAGCGCCGCCTCCACCTGCTCGTCGGTGAGGCCCCGCTCGTTGATGATGTCGGTGTACGACCCCGCCGCTTCGCCGTCACCGGCCGTGCAGGCTCCGGCGACGAGGGCCAGCGCGGCCGTCAATGCGAAGAGCACCAGCCAGCGGCGTTTCCGCCTGGGTGGTGCCGATCTCTCGGTCATGTCCTACCCTCCTTCGTATCGGTGCTCGGGTGGGTCGCCTCTGCCAGAGTTGTCCGCCCGAGCTCTGCCAGAAGGGCGGTCCGGGCGCGCGACCAGGGCACGTGCAAAGCGCACTGCTCCTGGTCGTCGCACGGGCCGCCCTTCAGGACGCAGGTGCCGGTGTCGGTCGGCCCTTCGATCGCCTCGATGAGCTCTAGGGCCGACACCGACGCCAGCGTCGCGGTCCTCGTGTACCCCCCGTTGCGGCCGGGTGCCGATGCGACCCATCCGGCCTTGACGAGGGGCGTCATGATCTGGGGGAGGTAGTGGGTGCTGACGCCGATGCTGCGAGCGAGATCCCGGCCGGGGACTTGGCGGCCGTGGGGGAGGGTGGCCATCGCCTGGAGGGCCAGCTCGCAGCGTTTCGTCAGTTCCAGTCGCATGCCCCTCCCGAATCGGTGAGTCGGCGACTATGTGAATCCGTTCACCAGCTTGCCCGGTCGGGGCCTGCCCAGGCAGGGCCGAAAGTCACGACGGGGGGAGTACCTCGGACCCAAGGGGATGGAACGAGGCGACCGCTCGTTCGCCGCCTCCGGCAGACGGCGTGGCGCGGCGGTATCTGGGCGGAGGCGGAACGACGGGAGACGGGCCGCCGTGGCGGCCCGTCTCCCGTGCGAGGAGCCTGGTCGGCTCGTGGATGGAAGGAGCGGTCAGCTCATCGAAGGGTGCGGATGTAGGCGACGATGTCGAAGAGGTCCTGGTCGGAGAGGGACGGGTTCCCACCCTTCGGAGGCATGTCGATCCCGGTCGTGTTGGCCGGATCGGAAGACGGGCGGCCCTTCTTGATGAACGCCACCAGGTCGGGATCCGAGAGCCCGGCGACGAAGTCGCTGTCGACGAGGTTCTTGCCGAGCCCTTCGATGCCCTTGGCGTCGGCGCCGTGGCAGGAGCTGCAGGAGCTGGCGAACAGTTCCTGGCCTCTCGTCGGGTCACCCTGGGTCGGGGCGGCGGCGGCGCCGCCGGCGGCGGTGGTCTCGGTCGCTCCGCCCCCACCGCCACAGGCGGCGACGACGAGACCGAGCACGGCGATGACGATCATCAGCTTTCTACGCATGTTGTCTCCTGATCGACATGTCCGGGGCAGGCTAAAGAATTCCTTCCGCCTCCCAACAGGGCCGGAAGACCCTGTTCTCGGACCAGCGACATCGCAAGGCGCCGGTGGTCTCCGTCCGCGTGCCGTGTATCCATTCTGGTCGATCGTTCGTCTCATACCAGGGAACGACCGAGAGATCGGACAGGGATCACAGTTCAGGAGGTAGCGATGAAGGACTTCATCAACGAAGCAGGCTGGGATCGAGTGGTGCGGGTCCTCGTGGGCATCGTGCTGTTGGCCCTGGGATGGACCGGAGCCGTGGGCGGAACCCTGGGAACCGTGTTCAAGTGGCTCGGGTTCCTGCCCCTCATCACCGGGCTGGTCGGCTGGTGCCCGGCGTATGCCATCTTCCGGTTCCGCACCAACCGGACCGACGACGAGAAGGTCGCCGCCTGAGGATCGAACCGCCGAAGCGTCCGGGACGACCCCGCGGGGTCGTCCCGGATCGGCGAAGGGGGTGGCGTCGAGGAGGGGAGCGGTCACTCGACGAGGTGATGGCCCGGCCGGGCCCGGTGATGGTGGTGGTCACCGCCGCGGGGTGTAGCGTCTGTCGGGTCATGGAACCTGCGCTCGAGGCCGCCGCCGCCCGCCACCCCGGCGTCTCCTCGGTTCGCCTCGACGTGGCCGCCGACGCCGAGGCCGTCGCGGTCCTCGGGGTGAAGGGGACGCCGACGCTCATCGGGATCGTCGACGGGGTGGAGCGGTTCCGGGCGGTAGGTCGACGGACGCCGGAAGAGCTCGACGAGCTGTTCGGGCTGCTCGAAGCCGACGGTGGTGCCGGTCCGTCCCGGGCGGGGCGCATCGACGTTCGTGTGCGTCTGGCTACAGGGATGGCGCTGGCATTGGTCGGGTTCGCCACCGGAC
>WFOA01000151.1 GCA_015488325.1 Acidimicrobiia bacterium
CGACGCCGGCGTGGAACAGTCCGACGGCGACGAGGGCAGCCACCGGGTGGATGACGGCGATGAACAGGTTGTGGGTCCATGCCTGTTTCCCCAGATACAGGATGACGCCCAGCGCGACCTGCAGGTCGAACAGGATGGCGGCGATGGCGTACGGCCGGTCCGATCCTTCTTCCCATGCCGTCTCCGACCGGTAGCGCCGCCATCCGGCGACGGCGGTGACGACGACGACCGCCAGGACGAACCAGCGATACAGCGAGTGAACCGTGACGAGTGTCTCCATGGCAGGACATTGAACCCGCCCGACACCGCGTTGCCAAAACGTCTCACAGGAGGCGAGCGAGATAGAAGGCGGCCGACCCGAAGGCCAACACCCAGACGATCGACCGTCTCCCCACCGCCGCCCCTACGACCCCACCGACGGCGGCGGCCAGTCCGGGGCCGACCCTGAAGGCACCGTCCGGCGTGGCCAACCCCACCGTCGCCAGGGACACGAACAACGCCAGAGGGAACAGGTCGAGGAAGGGCTGTGGGTGCGTCGTACGCCGAGGCCGCCACAGGTACGAGACACGACTGGCGAAGGTGACGATGCCCACCGCCACCACCAGCGCCATGTCAGTCATGGAACCGACTCCCCACGCCGGCGGCGACGACCGCCGCGGCGGTGACCTGCCAGGCCGGAGGTAGGACCTGTGCGGCCACGAGGGCTCCGACCACCGCGAGCCCGGCGGTGACCCAGGCCCTCCGTCCACGGACGAGGGGTGCGGCCAGGCCCAGGAACAGGAGGGGGAACAGCTCTCCGAGCCCGAAACGGGTCGGGTCGACCATGCTCCCCAGCCCCGCTCCGACGGCGGTCCCCGCCAGCCAGTTCACGACCAGCATCACGTCGGCTCCGGTCTTGTAGTCGGCGACGACGACCTGCGAGCGGCGGGCGGCCACGACGGTCAACCCGAACGTCTCGTCCACCAGGACGTAGGCCAACGCCAGGCGTCGGACCCGGCTCAGGTCGGCGGGGAGGAGGCGTGCGAGGGCGGCCGACATCGGGACGTGCCGTAGAGCCAGTCCGGTGACGGCGACGAGCACGGCGCCCGTCCCGGCGGGGAGGAGACCGACGAGCGCGAACTGGGCGGCGCCCGAGAGGATGATCGCCGACGAGGCCACGGCCAGCCACGGCGACATCCCCCGGTCCACCGCCAACACGCCGAACAGCACCCCGAAGGCGAACAGCGCGGGTGCCAGTCCCGCGGCGTCGCGGATCCCCTTCAGTAGGGACGACCGATCCATCATCCGAAGATAGGGCCCGTCACCGGCGGCCGTCGCCGTACCCGACCCCGAACCGACCCGCCGGACCGGTCCCCGAAGCCCGACCGTTCACGTCCCCCGGCGGGGGCTCCTCAACCGAGCCGTCTCCGCAGCCAGGCGATGTCGGCCGCCTGCTCGGTCGCGCCGCCGGGCGTCTCCACCACCACCGGGGCGCCGGCCTCTCGGACCACCCGGACGATCAGCTCGGGAGGGATCTCGCCTTCGCCCAGGTTGGCGTGGCGGTCCCGGCGGGAGTCGAAGGGGTCCCGGGAGTCGTTGCAGTGCACGAGATCGATCCGCCCCGTCGCCGCCATGATCCGCTCCACCAACCCTTCGAGGGGTTCACCGCCCGCCCACGCATGGCAGGTGTCGAGGACGAAACCCGGGCCGAGGTCCCCGATCTCCTGCCACAGGCGGGCGACGGTGTCGACCTTGCGGGCCACCGCCTTGTCCCCCGACGCCGTGTTCTCGATCAGCACCGGAACCTCGGTGTCGAGGAGCTGTAACGCCTTCCGCCAGCGTCCGAAGGCTTCTTCGACCTCGCCTCCCCCGGTGACGTGCCCACCGTGCACGACCACCGCCGCCGCTCCGATCTCGGCCGCGGCGTCGCAGGTTTGCTGCAGGATCTTCCTGCTGGGGATCCTCACCCGATTGTTCTCGGAGACGACGTTGATCAGATACGGGGCGTGGACGTAGATGGGCACCGCCGAGGCACGGAGCGCGGTGGCGTCTTCTCGAGGCAGGGGGGCTTTCCACGACTGCGGGTTCGACAAGAACACCTGAACCAGGTCGGCGTCGCGGGCGGCCGCCTCCTCCAGCGGGCGGGCCGACGCCACGTGGGCGCCGATCGCCGTCATGAGCTCTCCCCCGTGGGGTCCGCCGCGGCGGAGCCTTCCGGGTCGTCGAACGTCGCCGACACCGACGCCACCGCCCATTCGACGGCCCGTCGCGCCACGTCGCCCGGCGGGATCTCCCAGTCGGAAGCAAAGATCGCCACCGTGCGGTCGTCGACCCGGCGGCCGTTCCACACCGAAGACGGCACGATCGACGGGTCCATCACCCGGACCCACATCACCGGTACCCGCACACCGTCGTCGTCGAGGGTGGTCTCTCCGATGTCGTCCACCTGGCTCCACGGAACCACCCACGGTGCCCGGAACGGGCCCCGCACACCGAGGGCGAGGCCGTCGGCGTCGGACCTCACGACGATCGTCGGGGCCAGGAGCTCCTTCAGGCCCCAGCCGGTGAGCAGGATCCCGACCGCCAGCATCACCCACGCCCAGATGAGGTCGCGCGCCTCGAACACCTGAGTGTCGTCGGGACGGAAGAGCAGCCCCCGGAGGGCGTCGGTGAGTCTCCGCTGGGTGAGCACGTCGGTCGCCGCCACCAGCAGGGGGATCCCGGCGAGGGCGACCAGCCACATCTTCCAGCCGGAACGACGGACCAGCAACGGGCTCGGGGTCTTCATCTCAGGCACCGTCACACCCCCAGGTCGGCCGGGTCGAAGAGCGCAGTGTACGGGAGGCCCGACGACCGCATCGTCTCGTTCACCGCCCCGTCACTGCGGTCGACCAACGCGACCGCCTGCACCACCACCAGCCCGTGGGCCCGGACGACGGCGATCGCCTCCGACAACGCACCCCCGGTGGTGGTGGTGTCCTCCACCACCACCACCCGGTCGCCCCGTCTCACCGGCCCGACCAGCCTGCCGCCGGTGCCGTAGGTCTTGTCCTCTTTCCGTACCGAGAACGCACGCAGATGCCGGCCCCGCCCGTGGGCGACCACGGCCGTCGCCACCGCGATCGGATCGGCACCCATCGTCATCCCTCCCAGGGCCTCCGCCGTCGGATCCATCACCTCCAGCAGCGCCTGACCGACCAGGGTCGCCCCTTCCCCGTCGAAGGTGGTGCGCCGCGCGTCGAGGTACCAGTCCGACACCTGTCCCGACCGCAGCGTGAACGGGCCGTCGGTGCGGAGGGCGTGCTCCACCAGGTGGAGTCGCAGAGCTTCACGGGCGGGACGATACGCGCTCAAGGGGACGTTCCGGGATGCCGATGATGAACGGGACAGAGGGTTTCACCGCCCTCCTCCCGTGTCAGCCCGACCATAGCGACCGCCCCCGCCCAGGGCGGTCGCTCCCGTACCGGGCCCATCGGAGAGCGACGCCAGCTAGGGTTTCGCCCATGCCCCGCCCGAGCCTGCGCGCCGTGTTCCAGAACTGGGGGAGCTACGAGGCACCGCTGCGGACCAAAGTGGCCCTCGCCCTGAGGAACAACGCCATCAAGGTGAAGACCCGGTCGAACTGCTGTGGGAACCACGGCGAACCCGGCTGCTGAGTGTCGGAGCCGGGCTCCGGTTCGGAGCCCCACGACCATCCGCAGACCTGACCGTCAGCGCCCGAAACGGCGGTCACGTCGGGTGTAGTCCCGGAGCGCCCGCAGGAAGTCCACCCGGCGGAACGCCGGCCAGTAGACGTCCACGAAGGCGAATTCGGCGTACGCCGACTGCCACAAGAGGAACCCCGACAGGCGGGATTCGCCGGAGGTGCGGATCAGCAGGTCGGGATCGGGGACGTCGGCCGAGTACATGTGCTCGGCGAGGCCCGCCGCGTCGATGTGCGACGCCATCTCCTCGGCCGGCACACCCCGGGCCGCCAGATCGGAGACGAGGTCCCGGCAGGCATCGACGATCTCCTGACGGCCTCCGTACCCCATCGCCAGGGTCAATAGGCGTTCACCGGCGGGGCGGGCCTCCTCGGCGGCTTTCGCCGCCCGCACCACCCGGTCGGGGAGCAGGTCGAGGGATCCGATGAACCGCAGCTCGAGGTCGTAACGGTCGGCGAGGGCGGGGAGCCGACCGAAGAGCTCGATGAGGACGTCGAAGTAGGGTTCGAGCTCTTCGGAGGGACGGTTGAGGTTCTCCCGGGACAGGACCCATCCGGTGATGGCGGGGATCTCCAGCTCTTCGGCCCAGCCGACGAACTCCTCGAACCGGCGCATCCCCGCCCGGTAGGAGTCGGCGTAGGTGGGGAGCTTCGACTCCCGGGCGTAGCGGCGGTGTCCGTCGAGGATGATGCCGATGTGGCGGGGGAATCGGCTCCGGTCGAGGGACGCCAGGAGGCGTTCCTCGTACACCCGGTAGAGCAGCGTCGTGAAAGCAGCCATGGTTCGATGATGCCCCTGGTGGGCATGCTACCGGCCTTCGCCTGCGAGTCGAGGCTTCCGCAGCGGGGGACCTTCCCGACCGGGGCGACCCGCCCCGTTTTCGAATCCGACTCGCCTTCCTCCGAGAACCCCGTACATTGTGGGCATGCACGAACGTTGGACTCTGGGGAAGATGCAGAACCCCGTCCGCGGTTTCCTCCACGGCGGGGCGGCCGTCGCCGCCTCCGTCGGCCTCGGATGGCTGGCCTTGCGGGCCTGGGGGGACACGGCCCGTTTCGTCGGGGTCCTCGTCTTCGGCTCGAGCATGGTGGGCGTCTACACCGTGTCCAGCCTCTACCACTCGGTCCCCTGGAGCGAACGCTGGAAGACGCGGATGCAGCGGCTCGACCACACCATGATCTTCTTTCTCGTCGCCGGGACCTACACCCCCCTCGCCCTGGTCCTCCTCGACGACCCGTGGAGGGCCGCCAGCCTCGCCGTCGTCTGGAGCGTCGCCGCGGTCGGTGCCGTCTTGAAGCTGGGTTTCCCTCGGGTGTGGGGTGGCCTCTCGATCGTGATGCAGGTCGGGCTCGGCCTCGCCGCGTTCGTGTTCGTCACCGAGCTCGTCCGGCGGGTCGGATGGGAACTGGTCGTTCTGGCGGCGATCGGCGGCGTGATCTACATCGTCGGGGTGATCATGCTGGTGACCCACCGTCCCCGTCTCTTCCCCCGGGTGTTCTCGTATCACGAGGCCTTCCACGTCCTCGTGATCGTCGCCAACGCCATCCACTTCGTCATGGTCACCAAATACGTGGTGCCCGTCGGCTGAACATCTTGAGAGATCACGCCAGACCGGGTTGAGTACGGGACCGTGAAACGTCGGTACCTCACGATCGTGGTTCTCGTCGCCGCCGTCGCCGCGGGGACGGTCGCGGTGGCGACCGACGCTCCCACCGACCGTATCCACCGTGCCGTGTTCGACCTTCCCCTCGCCGACCGCTACCCCCTCCTCACCCGCCGGGTCGACGACCACGCCGCCGAATACCTGTTCTGGTCACCCGACGGTCCCGACGCGACCTGTGGGGCCGTCGCCGTCGACCCCTCCATGACTCCGGCCGCACCGCCCGACACCGTCTGTGCCTTCGAGACGGTCGGTACCGGCGAGGTGGCGATCTCGGTGACGGTCCGTCCCGACCCCGCGCGTGGCGGCAGCCGGGTCCGGGTGGCGGCGGGGCCGGCCCGGTGAACGGCCGCCGGCTGGTCCTCGCCGCCGCCGTACTGTGGGGCACCACCGGTTCCGCCCAGGCCCTCGGACCCGAGGCGGCCACCCCGGTCACCACCGGCGCCCTGCGGCTCGTCGTCGGTGCCGCCGGACTGGTCGCCGTGGCGGCGTTCTCGGGGACCCTGCGCCGTCTCCGCAACGCTCCGCTCTTCCCCCTCGCCCTCACCGCCCTCGGCGTCGCCGCCTATCAGCCCGCCTTCTTCGCCGGCGTCGAACGGGCCGGGGTGGCGGTGGGAACCGTCGTGGCGATCGGCTCGGCACCGGTCCTGGCGGGGCTGTTGGCGAAGGTCGCAGAACGGGAACGGCTGGGACGCCGCTGGTTCGTGTCCACGGCGTTGGCGATCGCCGGGACGGTCGCCGTCGTCGGCTCGCCGGAGGGGGCGGATCCCTTCGGCGTCGCCGCCGCCCTCGGTGCCGGCGCCGCCTACGCCCTGTATGCCCTCGGAGCCAAACGGGTGGTCGCCGTCGTCGGTGCCACCGCGGCGATGGCGGGCGGTTTCGGGTTGGGGAGCATCCTCCTCGTCCCGTTCCTGTGGAACGCCGACCTGTCGTGGGTGACCACCGGCGCGGGTGCGGCGATGGTGGGTTGGCTGGGTCTCGTCACCGTCACCGCCTCCTATCTGCTGTTCGGGTCCGGGCTGGTGACCACGCCGCTGTCGGTGACCGGCACCCTGTCGCTCGCCGAACCCGCCACGGCGACTCTCCTCGGGGTGGCTGCCCTCGGGGAACGTCCCGGCTTCGTCACCTGGGCCGGGGTCGCCATGATCCTCGTCGGCCTGGGGATCCTCGCCAGACCCGCCACCCCGCCCTGACCCTCAGGTTCGGGTCAGCCAGGAGGCCTCACGGCAGAGGTCTTCGACCGCCGGAGGGTCGGAGGGAACGGAGGCGCTGAGCACCTCGTGTCCGTCGACGGTCACCGCCAGGTCGTCTTCGATCCTGATCCCGATCCCGAGGAACTCGGGGGGGATGGGGTGGGTGACCTTGTCGGCTGCTTCCCATTCTTCACGCTCCCGCCGCCGAGCCTCCCGGTCGAGGATGCGTCGCTCGGTGACGGCGTCGAGGTCGTAGGTCGCCAACGCGAACTCGACTTCGGGTCGGGTGGGATCGACGTAGATCCCCGGCTCGACCGTGAGCACCATTCCCGGCTCCAGCGGGCGCCACTTCCCCTCGATCCGGTACGAGCCGACGTCGTGGACGTCGAGGCCCAGCCAGTGACCGATCCCGTGCATGAAGAACTCTCGGTAGTGGTGCATCTCGAGGGAGTCTTCGAGGCCGCGGGGCAGCAAACCCAATTCGACCAGTCCTTCGGTGAGGACCCGTACGGCGGCGTCGCTCACCTCCCCCATCGTCGCTCCGGGACGAACCCGGGAGATCGCCGCCCGTTCGGCGGCCAAGACCACCTCGTAGAGGGCGAGCTGGGGGGCGGTGAAGGTCCCCGAGGCCGGGAAGGTCCGGGTGATGTCGGCGGTGTAGTGGTCGATCTCGGCGGCGGCGTCGATGAGGAGCAGGTCGCCGGGTTCGATCTGGGTGTCGTTGTCCGTGTAATGCAGCACGACGGCGTTGGCGCCGGCGGCAACGATCGGCGGATACCCGTTCCGGGGGGAGCCGCCCTCCCGCCACACGTACTCCATCGCCGCCTGCACCTGGTATTCGTACAGCCCGGGACGTGCGAACCGCATCGCCTCCCGGTGCCCTTCGGCGGACAGCTCCGCCGCCGCCCGGAGACTCTCCAACTCCGGGGGACTCTTCCGCAACCGGAGTTCGGCCAGGACCGCGTCGACGTCCCGCACCGTGTCGGGCACCGCCCTGCCGAACCGGGCGTGGTGACGTCGCGCGACGTCCAACAGCGCCAGCACCCGCGTGTCGTGGCGGCGATCCCCCAGCCGGTAGTAGAGGACTTCGCGTCCGATCATCAGCCGGGTCAGCACCTCGTCCAGCCGGTCCAGTTCGAAGGCGGCGTCGGCCTGGTAGCGGGAACGCGCCCCGTCGGGTCCGACCCGGTAGCCGTTCCAGATCTCCGACTCCCGGTCTTTGGGATGGACGAAGAGCAGGAACTCGCCGTCGGGGTGGCCGGGGGCGAGGACGGCGACGGCGTCGGGTTCCTCCAACCCGGTGAGGTAGTAGAAGTTCGAGTCCTGGCGGAAGGGATGATGGACGTCGCCGTTACGCGGGGTCTCCGAGGCCGCCGGGACGACGGCGAGGGCGGCGTCGCCGATCTCGTCGGCCAGGGCTCGACGGTGTTCGCGGAATCGGTCGGGCATGTCCTGGTCTCCCGGTCGGGTTCGTTCCCAGTCTGACAGGTCTCGGCGACTCCCCGGCACCCGCCCGGTCAGGGGTTCACCACCAGGTCCACCACGAGGGGGAAGTGGTCGGATCCGAGGCGTGGCCCGAGGCGTCGCCCGACGACGGTGACGCCTTCGGAATGGAGGACATGGTCGATCGGCACCCGCAGGGCCGGATTCGCCGTCGCCGGGAAGGTGAGTTGGAGACCGAAACCCCGGGCGGAGTCCTGGAGGTCACCCAGCTCCGCCATCCGGGCGAAGGCCCAGGACCAGGGCCCGGCGTTCAGGTCCCCTGCCACCACCAGTGGCGGGCGGCGTGCAGCCGCCCATTCACCGGCGAACCGGAGCTGGGCGTCCCTGAGGGCGGCCCGACGTTCGGTGGTGGGCGCCAGGGTGTGGACCCCCAGCATCCTGAGGGTGCGACCGTCGGCGAGGGGGAGCTCGACCTCCACCGCCCGCGGTTCCGACGGGGCGAACCCGTAGCTGACGACCTTGGCCCCGGGTCGAGCGAGGACGAGGGTGCCGAAGATCAGCTCGTCGCTGCGGCTGGGGAAGACCTCGTAGGGGAGGTCGGCGTCTCCGAGTGCCTCCTCCCACGGAGCCGACGTCTCGTGGAGGAACACGACGTCGGCGTCGACCCCCCGCAGGTAGCCGATCACCTCTTCGTACCGGTCGTTGGAGGCGAACACGTTGAAGGTGACGACCCGCACCCGGACACCTTCGGCGTCCGGACCCGACGGGGCGATGAACAGGGGCGCCACCAGGGCGGCGTTGACGAGGCCCGCCGCCAGCGTCGCCGTTCCCAGCCGCCGCCATCTCCCCACCATCAGCGTCACACCGAAGACGACGGCGGCGACGCCGAGCTGCGGCCGGAAGTTGGCGACCAGATCCAGCCACCAGACCCACCGGCCGAAGAAGGCGGAGACGGTCGCCGCCACCACCACCACGGCGGGGAGAGCCACCAGGATCACGTGATCAGGGTAGGCGCCGCCGGGGAGGCCTCAGAGGTTCCGGTACCAGTCGGCGATCGCCTCGCCGATCTCGTCCGGGGAGTCTTCCTGGATGAAATGCAGGCCGCGGACGGTCACTTCGGTCTGGTTGGGCCACGAACGACAGAACTCCCGTTGGGCCCCGACGAGGATCGTTCCCGGTTCGGCGTTGACGAACAGCTTCGGTACGTCGGAGCCCGCCAACCACGTCGCGTACGCGTCGACGATCTCCGCCACGTCTGCCGGTTCGCCGTCGATCGGGATCTCCCTCGGCCACGTCAAGGTGGGTCGGCGACTCTCCCCGGGTTCGGCGAAGGGCCGCCGGTATTCGGCCATCACCTCGTCGGGCAGCGGATCGAGCACCGAGGCGGGGAGGATCCGTTCGACGAACACGTTCTTGACCAGGCAGATCTCTTCGCCTGCCTCCGACCTCATCGCCTGGAAGATCCCTCGTGCCGCCTCCGGCCAGTCGTCCCAGGTGACCGGCTTCACGATCGTCTCCATGTAGGCCAAACCCTTGACGGCGTCGCGATGGCGGTTCGCCCAGTCGAAGGCGAGGGCCCCACCCCAGTCGTGGCCGACGAGGACGACGTCGTCGGTGGCATCGAGCTCCTCGAGGAGCGCCTCCAGGTAGATCCGGTGCTCCACGAACCGGTAGGTGGCCGGCCCCGACGGATAGAGCTTCTCGGAGTCGCCCATCCCGATCAGGTCCGGAGCGATGCAGCGGCCCAAGGACGTGAGGTGAGGGATCACGTTCCGCCACAGGTACGAGGAGGTGGGGTTCCCGTGGAGGAACACGATCGGGTCACCTCGGCCTTCCTCCACGTAGGCCATCCGGTGACCGAGGACCGGGACGAATCGTTTCTTGAGTGGTCGGGTACGACGTGGCATGGGCCGATGCTACGACGCACCAGGGGGTGAGCCGAGCGCACGGGGAGACGCTCCGGCGGCGACCCCCGCCGCCGCGTGGTCGACCGCCGGGATCGCCGGACACGTCCGGGCCTCGCCGGGCCCTTCGGACACCGCACACCGCGAACCGGGGGCACGATCGGCTCGGCGAGCGAAGCTGCGGCGGCGAGACCCCGCCCCGACCGGAACGGCGACCGCCGACGTGCCTCGTCGGTGTTCCATGTATACCCTCGGAGTCATGACCTCCAGTTCCGACCTGATCCGGGCGGCACGGCGCGAACTCAGCGGTGCCCCCGAGGCGACACCGCGTATGCGCCTCGCCGTCGTGACGTGCATGGACGCGCGCATCGACCCCCTTCGGATCCTCGGGGCCACCGTCGGGGACATGCACGTCATCCGCAACGCAGGGGGCATCGTCACCGACGACGTGATCCGCTCCCTGACCGTCTCGGCCGTCGAGTTCGGAACCAGCCGGGTCCACATCATCATGCACACCGACTGTGGCATGCACGGTCTCGACGAGGCCGGTTTCCGCCGTCGGGCGATAGAACGGACGGGCGCGGCCCCGCCGGGACCGATGATGGGGTTCGACGACGTGACGGCGGAGCTGATCCGCGGCGTCGA
The DNA here is from genome assembly GCA_015488325.1 of Acidimicrobiia bacterium. Classification (GTDB taxonomy): domain Bacteria; phylum Actinomycetota; class Acidimicrobiia; order Spongiisociales; family ZC4RG35; genus S012-128. Next base: position 10,529 of record WFOA01000151.1, read on the forward strand.
ACGGCTCAGGTCGTCGCCCTGTCTGAGCTGCGTCGACCGGGTCTCGGGATCGATCTACGACGTGCACGCCGCCACGTTGGAGCCGGTCGTCCCCTGAAGGTGCGGCCCCCTCCCCTCCACGCCGAAGCCGCCCGTTTAACGTGGAGGAGGCGATGGAGACCTATCGAGGCATCGTCCATCAATGGGAGTTGGACCACATGGGCCACCTCAACGTGCGCTTCTATCAGGCCATGTTCGAGGCGGCGTCGTGGCACGTCTACGGTGCGGTGGGCATCACGCCGGGCTGGATGCGGGAACACGACCGAGGCATGGCGGTGGTGGACCAACGCACCCGCTACCACGCCGAGCTGGGGGCCGGTGACCTGGTCGTGATCCGCTCGGAGGTCACCGACGTGCGGGACAAGACCCTCCATTTCGTCCACCATCTCTACGAGCTCGACTCGGGAACCGAAGCCGCCACCAGCGAGTTCGTCTCGGTCCACATCGACACCCGGGCCCGCAGGGCCTGCTCCCTCCCGCCCACGGTCCGAGACCGGGCCGAGGCCTGCGGACTGCTCAGTCCCGGGTGAGGACGTGACGGAGAGCGGTGACCTGCTCGGCCACGCTCTCGAAGGAGCCGCCTCCCGACGTCGCCCGGCGCTCGACCGAACCCCGGGTGTCCACCAACGCCAGGTCGTCGGGCTCGAACCTGGGATCGGCGGCCGCCAGGTCCTCCTCGGTGGCGTCGTCCAGTTCGCGGCCCGACCCGACGAGCCTCGCCACCAGCTTCCCGACGGCGGCGTGGGCTTCCCGGAACGGAACCCCTCGCCGGACCAGGGCTTCGGCGAGGTCGAGGGCGGTGGTCCACGGTGACGGGGGCGGAGGATGGAACTCGGCGCTGGACAGCATTCCCCCCAACGCTTCGAGGGTGGCGGCGAGGGTGTCGTCGGCCCGGAACAGGTGCTCCTTGTCCTCTTGGAGGTCGCGGTTGTACGCGAGGGGCAGCCCCTTTTGGAGGGCGAGCAGCGCGGTGAGGTCGCCGATCGTCCCCGCCGACCGTCCCCGGGCCAGCTCGGCAATGTCGGGGTTCTTCTTCTGCGGAAGGGCGGACGAACCGGTCGTGTAGCGATCCCCGAAGGTGACCCAGCCGAACTCGCTCGACGCCCACAGGATCAGTTCTTCGGAGAGGCGGGAGAGATGGACCATCGCCTGGGCGCAGCACCACACGTATTCGGTGACCAAGTCCCGGGAACCGACCGCGTCGATCGAGTTGCCGAAGACGACGTCGAAGCCGAGCTCCCGGGCGCAGAACACCGGGTCGAGGGGGAGACTGGAGCCGCCGCCGGCACCGGCCCCGAGGGGTGAGACGGCGAGACGTTCCCGGACCTGTTGGAACCGCTGCCGGTCCCGTGACACCATCCAGGCGTAGGCGAGGAGGTGGTGGGCGAGGGGGATCGGCTGAGCCTGCTGGAGGTGGGTGTAGACGGGCACCACCACCTCGGTGTTCTCCTCGGCGAGGGAGACGAGCATCAACCCGAACCGACCGAGGCGTTCCACCTGTTCCGATGCGGCTCGTCGCAGGTACAGCCGTTCGTCGACGGCGATCTGGTCGTTGCGGGACCGGCCCGTATGGAGCTTCTTGCCGACATCACCGACCAGTTCGACGAGGCGGCGTTCCACCGCGCTGTGGACGTCCTCGTCGTCGTCGATGAACCGGAACGTCCCCTCCCGGGCCTCGTCCAGGATCGTCTCCAATCCCCGGCGGAGGATTTCGGCTTCTTCGGCGGACAGCAGCCCGACCCTCCCCAGCATCGCCACGTGGGCGAGGGAACCGACCACGTCGTCGGCCAGCAGCCGCCGATCGGTCGGCGACACCGTGTAGTCCCACAGGACCCGGTCGGGTGGTTCTTCGAACCGCCCACCCCAGAGGGTCGTCACTCTCCGGCTCCGAGACGTTCCTCGGCGAGTCTCCGAAGGCGGAGGGCGTTGAGGCGGATGAAACCGGCGGCGTCGGCCTGATCGTACACGTCGTCCTCCTCGAAGGTGACGGTCGCCCGGTCGTACAGGTCGTGGTGCGCGGACCGTCGGCCCTCCACGACGACGCTGCCCTTGTAGAGCTTGAGGCGGGCCTCGCCGTTCACCCGGGTCTGGACCTCGTCCATGAACGCCTGCAGGGCCTCCCGCTCGGGGGCGAACCAGAACCCGTTGTAGACCATCTCGGCGTAGCGGGGGATCAGCTCGTCGCGGAGGTGGGCCACCTCCCGGTCGAGGGTGATGGACTCCACCGCCCGGTGGGCGTGATGCAGGATCGTGCCGCCCGGAGTCTCGTACACGCCCCGGCTCTTCATCCCGACGAACCGGTTCTCGACGATGTCCACCCGTCCGACGCCGTGGCGGCCCCCCACCTCGTTGAGGTGGGTGAGCAACGCGACGGGATCCATCGCCTCTCCGTCCACCGCCACCGGGTTGCCTCTCTCGAAGGCGACGGTGATCACCTCGGGGGTGTCGGGCGCCTCTTCGGGGTCGGTGGTCATCCGGAACATCCCCTTCGGGGGACCCTCCCACGGGTCTTCCAACACACCTCCTTCGTAGGAGATGTGGAGGAGGTTCGCGTCCATCGAATACGGCTTCTCCGGGGTGACCGGCACCGGGATCCCCCGGCTCTCGGCGTAGGCGATGAGGTCGGCGCGGCCCTTCAGCTTCCATTCCCGCCAGGGGGCGATCACCTCGATGTCGGGGTCGAGGGCGTAGGCGGCCAGTTCGAACCGGACCTGGTCGTTTCCTTTGCCGGTCGCCCCGTGGGCGATGGCGTCGGCGCCGGTGGCCTGCACGGTCCGCATCATCCCCCGGGTGATGATCGGGCGGGCGAGGGAGGTGCCGAGGAGGTAGTAGCCCTCGTACACGGCGTTGGCCCGCAGAGCGGGGAAGACGGCGTCGGTGACGAACTCTTCCCGCAGGTCCTCGACGACGGCTTCGACGGCGCCGGTCGCCATGGCTTTCTCCCGCGCCTCCGCCACCTCGTCTCCCTGCCCGACGTCAGCGGTGTAGGTGATGACCTCCGCCCCGTGTTCTTCTCGCAACCAGGCGAGGATGACCGAGGTGTCGAGGCCACCCGAATAGGCGAGGACGACTC
>WFOA01000152.1 GCA_015488325.1 Acidimicrobiia bacterium
CAAACGCCGTAAACGAATTCGCCCCACCAACCCGCTCAGCCAACACCTTCGTAATCGCCGCCGTCAACGTCGTCTTCCCATGATCAATATGACCCATCGTCCCCACATTCACATGCGGCTTCGTACGCTCAAACTTCGCCTTCGCCATGGGTTTTCCTCCGTCTCTCCTCAGCCACCACGCCGGGTGGACACGATCTCTTCGGCGATGTGCGCCGGAACTTCCTGGTACGAATGGAACTGCATCGTGTACGTCGCCCGACCCTGGGTCTTCGACCGAAGGTCGGTGGCGTACCCGAACATCTCCGCCAAGGGCACCTGGGCGCGGATCACCCGGGCGTTGCCCCGCTGGCTCATCTCGTCGACCTTGCCCCGCCGGGACGACAGGTCGCCGATGACCTCCCCCATGTACTCCTCGGGGGTGACCACCTCGACCTCCATCACCGGCTCCAACAGCTTCACTCCCGCCTTCTTGGCGGCGGTCTGCAACGCCATCGATCCGGCGATCCGGAAGGCCATCTCCGACGAGTCGACCTCGTGGTAGGAGCCGTCCACGAGGATGGCCCGCACGTCGACGAGGGGATACCCGGCGAGGACACCCTGTTCGAGGGCTTCTTCGATCCCGGCGTCGACGGCGGGGATGAACTCTCGGGGGATCCGACCACCCCGGACCTGGTCGACGAATTCGTAGCCTCCGCCGGGCCCGGTCGGCTCGAGGTCGATGATCACATGGCCGTACTGGCCGCGTCCGCCCGACTGGCGAACGTACTTGCCCTCGACCTTCTCGACCCGCCGCTTGATGGTCTCCCGGTAGGCGACCTGGGGTCGGCCGACGTTGGCCGCCACCTTGAACTCCCGGACCAGGCGATCGACGAGGATCTCCAGGTGGAGCTCCCCCATCCCCGAGATGATGGTCTGGCCGGTCTCCTCGTCGGTCCGCACGAGAAACGTGGGATCCTCTTCGGCCAGACGCTGGAGCGACTCCGAGAGCCTCTCTTCGTCGGCCTTCGTCTTCGGTTCGATCGCCACCGAGATGACGGGGGCGGGAAAGGACATCGACTCGAGCTGGATCGGATGGTCGGGATCGCTCAGGGTGTCGCCGGTCGCCGTCTGCTTCAGTCCCACGGCCGCCACGATGTCGCCCGTGAAGACGTCCTCGATGTCTTCACGGTGGTTGGCGTGCATCCGCAGGAGCCGGCCGATCCGCTCCTTCTTGCCGTGGGTGGTGTTGAGGAGCACGTCGCCCTTCGAGGCATGACCGGAGTACACACGGAAGTAGGTGAGCTTCCCGACGTGGGGGTCGCTCATGATCTTGAAGGCGAGGGCCGTGAACGGTTCGTGGTCGTCCGGAGCCCGCTCCAGCACGATCTCCTCGTCGCCGGGCTTGAACCCCTTCACCGGCGGCAGGTCGAGGGGGCTCGGCAGGTAGGCGACGATGGCGTCGAGCAGGGGCTGCACTCCCTTGTTCTTGAACGCCGAACCGCAGAACACGGGGACGAAGAGGTGTTCGAGCGTCCCGATACGCACCGCCGCCTGGATCTCCGACGGGGTGATCTCCAGGTCTTCGAGGTACTTCTCGAGGAGTTTCTCATCGACCTCAGCGACCTGTTCCAGCATCTTCCCCCGCCATTCGGTGGCGAGGTCGACCAGGTCGGCGGGGATGTCGACGGTGTCCCAGTGCTTGCCGTCGTCACCCTTCCAGATGTGGGCCCGCATCTCCACGAGGTCGATGACCCCGGTGAAGTCGGCTTCGGACCCGATGGGGAGCTGCATGACGAGGGGGTTCGCTTCGAGACGGTCCCGGATCGAGTCGACGTCGGCGAAGAAGTCGGCGCCGGTCCGGTCGAGTTTGTTGATGAAGCAGATTCGGGGAACCCCGTATCGGTCGGCCTGACGCCACACCGTCTCGGACTGGGGTTCGACCCCGGCGACCCCGTCGAAGACGGCGACGGCACCGTCCAGGACCCGCAGGCTGCGCTCGACCTCGACGGTGAAGTCGACGTGACCCGGGGTGTCGATGATGTTGATCCAGTGGTCGTGCCAGACGCAGGTGGTGGCGGCGGAGGTGATGGTGATCCCCCGCTCCTGCTCCTGCTCCATCCAGTCCATGGTGGCGGCGCCCTCGTGGACCTCGCCGATCTTGTAGCTCTTGCCGGTGTAGTAGAGGATGCGCTCGGTCAGCGTCGTCTTGCCGGCGTCGATGTGAGCCATGATCCCGATGTTGCGGGTACGGCTCAGCGGCACCTGGCGAAGGTGCGACAGCGCGTCGTTCTTTCCGTTGCTCATTCCCCTACGTCTCCGGTCGTTATGGACTTGTGAAGCGGCCGGCTTACCAGCGGTAGTGGGCGAAGGCCTTGTTGGACTCCGCCATCTTGTGGACGTCTTCTTTGCGTTTGACCGCCGCCCCGGTGTTGTTGGCGGCGTCCATGATCTCGTTGGCGAGGCGCTGGGCCATGGTCGGTTCCCGACGCCGGCGAGCGAAGTTCACGAGCCACCGCACGGCGAGGGAGTTCGACCGGCGCGGCGACACCTCGACGGGTACCTGGTACGACGACCCCCCCACTCGCCGGCTTCGAACCTCCACCTGGGGGCGGATGTTCTCCACGGCTCGCCGCAGGACGTTCACCGGGTCCTGGTTGGTGCGCTTCTCGACGATCTCGAGGGCGTCGTACACGATCTTGCGGGCCAGGTCCTTCTTTCCTTTGAGGAGGACCTTGTTGATGACCTGGCTGACGAGCACGTTCCGGAATACCGGATCCGGCTCGATCTTGCGCGGGGTGGCGGGTGCGCGCCGCATCAGCTCTCCTTCTTCGTCCCGTACCGGGACCGGGCCTGTCGGCGGTCGGCGACACCGGCGGCGTCGAGGGCACCCCGGATGACCTTGTACCGGACCCCGGGGAGGTCGCGGACGCGTCCTCCCCGAACCAGGACGATCGAGTGCTCCTGGAGGTTGTGACCCTCTCCGGGGATGTAGGCGGTCACCTCGATCCCCGAAGACAGCCGGACGCGGCAGACCTTCCGAAGCGCCGAGTTCGGCTTCTTCGGCGTCACCGTGTACACCCGGGTGCACACGCCACGCCGCTGCGGCGCTCCGGCGAGGCCGGGCGTCTTCGACTTCTTCGTCTTCGGCTTCCTGCCCTCGCGGACGAGTTGCTGGATCGTCGGCATTTCGCTCCTTACGCGAGGAATCGGCGCCCGGCCTTCGTGTTACCGGTCACGCCGACCCTTGTTTCAGACCCGCCTCTCGGACTCGCTCCGGCTCGGGTCAAGCCGAAGAGGTCCCGTTCATGAGAGGGGGGGAGGTACCAAGACCACGGCGGCGCAGTATACGAGCGCGCCGGAACATGGTCAAAAGCCAGGTCGGGTTGGGCACCCGGCCCGCGACAGCGCATGATACACGACTCCACGGCCGGCGTCGCGGGTCCCGCCACCGCCCACGACCGCTCCGGGGGACGTATCCTCCCGCCGATGCGTCGCCTCGCCCTGGTCGCCGCCCTCGCCCTCCTCACCGCCGCCTGCGTCGCCCAACGGCCCCCGGAACGCAGCCCCCTCCCCGACGTCGAAGAGGCGGTGGCGCCGGCCCGTCCCTGCGCCTTCGCCGTCGGACCCGGTCGAGGGGTCGAGATCCGCGAGGTGTTCGACGGGACCGCCGCCGACGGGACCCTCGAACCGGGCGATCGGATCGTGTCGGTCGACGGCACCGAAGTCACGACCGCCGTCGACCTCCGTCGGGTCCTGTCGACCCGCCGACCCGGCGACGCCATCACCATCGAAGTACTCCGCGACGGCGACGCCCTCACCATCCCCCTCGTCCTCGGTTCGGGCCCGGGCGACGAGCCCCGACCCTTCATCGGGATCACCGTCGTCACCGTCTACGAAGAGGTCGTCCTCTCCGAGGTTCCCGACGGAGAGGGCCTGGAAGATCCTTACGCCCGCCTGGTGGCAGTCGAGGGTCGCGTCTACGCCCTGGATCCGGTGAACGCCCAAGTCGTCGCCACCGGACTCGAGGCTCCGCCGCCGCCGTGGTACGGCGCCGGAGGTCGCCTGTACCGTGTCCGGGACGGAGAGCTGGTCGACGACGAAGGGAGACGGGTGCCCCTGCCCTTCGAGTTCGGGGCGCTCCTCGGCTCGCTGGACGCACGGCTGGTGGCCGCAGGCACCCGTGCGGACGGCACCGTCGTGGTCGGCCGCACGGACCCCCGCAGCGGGGAGGCCGACTGGGTCTACGAGCCGCCCCCCGAGCTGGGACTCCCGGTGGGCTCGATCACCGCTCCGGGAGATGGGCGCCTCCTCCTGGGCCTGTCGGATCCCGCCTCCGGGGACATCACCTTCGTGATCCTCGACGGGGACTCCGGTGAACCCACCGGGGAGGCCGTCCGGGTCTTCGACGGCGGCGTGGTCCTGGGCTGGTTCGACACCGAGACGCTCCTCGGCCAGGACCCCTCCGGGGCGTTGCTGCTGCTCGACGTCGTCACCGGGACCGTCACCGGTGCCTCCCTCCCGGTCGCCCCCGGTCCCGGGGTCGCCGTCTGGCCGGTCGGCGACGGGGTTCGGGTTCTCATCCGTGACGGCGGCACCCTGTCCGTCGGAGGCCTCACCCCCGGTGTCGAGAACCGCCCCCTGGTGCGACGCTGTCGAATCGAGTACGTCGACGAAGTCGGCTCGGGTCGGCTGCCGTGACCTCCACGGTCGACGTTCCCCGGTTCGGAGGGACCCGCCTCAGCCTTCGGCCTGGTCCCGGGCTCCTTCCTCCCCGTTCGGCGATACCTCGTCGGTGGCGGAGAGGGATCGGAGGGCGGCGAGGCGTCGCTCTTCGGCGGTCTCGTCGTCGACCGCCAACCAGCCTTTCGCCTCTCGCATGGTGCGCTCCCCCGGGGGAATGCCGAGGATCTCGGTGACGTCGTCGCCCGAGATCGTCTTCCGCTCTTCCAGGACGGCGGCGAGCTTCAACACCTGATCTCGGTGCTCGTCGAGGAGCGCCCACGTCTTCTCGTAGAGCTCCCGGAGCCGGGCGTCGATGGCGTCCCGGCGCCGCTCCAACGCCATGGCCGCCGGGTTGGCCTGCTGGCCGAGGGCGGTCTGGCCGACGGCCATCGACACCAGTTGGTCGCCCATGCCCCAGGTGCCTTCCATCAGCGCGGCGACGGCGGTGGCCGAGCGGAGGTCGCCCGTCACCCCCGACGAGTTGTCGTCGCCGAAGAACATCCGCTCCCCCGCCAGGGAGGCGAGGGAGACCATGATGTCGGTCTCGTACTCGGACTTCCACTGGGTGAACCGGTCTTCGGACAGCAGGTTCTTCACCATCCCGCCGGTGTCGCCGTGGCGTTCGATGGTGACGAGGTCGATCGCCATGTGGCGCCGCATGAGATGGGCGACGACGGCGTGGGAAGCCTCGTGGATCGCGACGGCGTGGCGTTCCCGCTGGATGTACTCGGCGTCCTCGGGCGGGCCCAGCTCCTTCAGGGCCTTCGCCTTCCACACGTCGTCCCAGGTGATGGTGTCCCGCCCGTCCCTGATCGCCTGGATGAGGGCCTCGTTGACCAGGTCCTTGATCTTCGCCCCCGAGTAGTAGGGGGTGACGGTGGCTAGCCGGTCGATCTGTTCCTCGGTGAGCTCGTGGCGGACCTTGGCCAGATACCCCTCCAAGGTGGCTTTCCGCCCGTCCTTCGACGGATAGCCGACCTTGTAGATCCGGTCGATCCGTCCTGGGCGCAGCAGCGCCTCGTCGAGGGCGTTCGGCATGTTGGTCGCCATGATGTGGAGGATCCGATACTTGGGGGGCGGTTTCGGCTTCAACCCGAGGATCTTGCGGATCTTGTTCATGAGGCCCCGCGGTTTCGTGAGGCCGTTCATCTCGGTGAGCAGGGCCTGGAGGGTGCCCATCCCGCCCCCGCCCATGCCGGCGCCCATGATGATCCGGTCCTTCCACGAACGGACCGGCGGCTCCTCCGACGCGGGTTCGACGCCGAGGGTGGCGAGCACCGCTTCCCGGCCTTGGGGACTGAGGTAGGAGAATCCGTTGCATTCGAATCCGGCCACCGCTGCCGCCGCCGGCTGGGCTGCACCCGGCATTCCGAGACCGGTGAGCGCCCCCCGGCTCCCCAGGGCGTCGGCTTCGTCGAAGAAGACGATGACCCCGCCGTGGCGGAGACTCAACTTCCGCAGCTTGCGGTACAGGGACTTCACCTTGAGGATGCCGACCCCGAAGAACATGTTCATGAAGGCACCCGGCTCGACGAAGACGAAGGGGCGCCCCGTCTCCCCGGCGATGGCCTCCGCCATGAGGGTCTTGCCCGTCCCCGGCGGCCCCCACAGCAGGATGCCTCCGGGGATGTACCCGCCTTTCTTCTCGATCTCGTCGGGTTTCTCCAAGAAGGCGATGTTCTCCCGGATGAGCCGCAGCACGTGGTCCTGGCCCCAGACGTCGGAGAACCGCGTCTCGATCTCTTCGGGCATGACGATGTCGGTCCCGCCCCGAGACAGGAACCAGAAGATCGCCACGAACTGCATGACGACGAACAGGAGGATGGCGATCCCTTGGAGGACCACCGGGCTGAACACGACGCCGGCGATGATGCGGGGGGCGTTGACGAGGGCCTCCCACGGCGAGGCGACACTGTCCATGAAGTAGTCGGCCACGTAGGCGTAGACGACGACGTAGACACCCCAGCGCAGGAAACGTGCCACCCGAAAGCGAGTCCACGGGCTGAACCGGGTCTGGGCGAAACGGTTGAAACGCCCGAAGACGGATTCCTGCCAGAACCGGTGGTAAGCGGCCACCCGCTCGGAGACGAGATAGTGGAGCTGGCGGACCGCCTCGAGGACGAACAGGGCACCGAGAACCCGGCCCAGGGTGGATCCGAAGAAGTCCGCCAACGCCTCCGACAGCGTGACGAACGGCGGGTTGACGGTGTTGCCCACCACCCCGACGACGACGACACCGAGGAGGATGAGGAACTTGATCCGGTCCCAGGTGTCGGCCGGGCGACGGGTGGAACGCCGGATACGGTCGGGGCTCAGCCCCTCGTGTTCACGAGCCATGAGTCCACCACGCTTTCGATCTCCTCTTGGCGTTCGACGAAGCAGTCACGGGAGCATCCGGCCGCCACCGAGAACATCCTCGTGTCGTCGGGGTCGGTGACCGAGATGAGATACGCCACCCCGACGGCCTGGCCGGTCTCGTCACCGAAGGCGACGAGGACCCGAACACCCTCGTAGCCGTTGCCGAAGCCGAAATCCTCTTTCATGATCTCCTGGACGTTGGGGAGGGACCGGTAGGGGATCACCGCCTGGGTGAGGGTGAAACGCGACACGAACTCTCGTTCCACGTCGCCGATCGACCGCACCGTGGCGGCGCCGATCGGATAGTCCGCTTCGGGGATGGCCACCGCCAGGTTTCCGGGGTTCTCGAAGGGGGCGCCGTCGAAGGCCACCATCGACTGGAGCGGGAACTCGAGGCCTTGGACCGACTCGACGAAGGGCAGCTCGTCGAGACGCTCCGACAGTTCGCCGAGCTCGTACAGGTGCCACGACACCGGCACCTCGATCAGGGTCTGGCTGGACGGGTCGACATACCGGATCGACCCGTCGGATCCGCCGCCACAGGCCGCCAGCACCAAGCCGAGGATGCCGAAGATGAGGAGAAGTCGTCGTCTCATGTTCACCGGTCGCCTCGCATTACAGCGTAGGCGGACGATCGAACAAGGGAGCGTCTGCACAGCATCGATGCCCGCATATCCTGATGCCGTGACCGCCCACACCGACGACCACGCCTGGCGCCTCCACCGACGGATCCTCGAGCTGGCGGAAGCCGACGAGCCCCGCCTGCTGTTGGCCATCGCCGACGACCCGGCCACCGAAGCCCTCCTGGCGCGACTGCCCGAGGCGGCCCGCCACCGGGCCCGGCTTCACCTTCGCCGAGCTCGGCGCTGGTCCGACCGCCAGGCGGCGACCAACCGCAGGCGGCTCGTCGAGGCCCGGGCGGCCCTCGACGCCCTCGACCTGGAGCTGGCCCGTGGGCTCCTGGCCCGCATCGACGACGCCTTCCTCGATCCGGCCGACCGCCGGGAACGGGACCAGATGCTGCTGGAGCTCTCCGCCCGGACGATGGAGTTCGAAGACATCGCCCGCCGTGTGCAACCCGAGCAGCGCCGAGCCCGACGGTGGCGGCGCCGCCGCGACCGGTGAGGTCTCAGCGGCCGAGGAGGCTCAGGGTCCCCCACGCCTGAGCAAGGGGTTGGGCCCCGACTCCGACCGCCACGACACCGATCACGGCGACCATCACCGCCGCCCCGGCCCACCGCCCCATCACGGGACGTGGCTGGGCGCGTTCGCCGAAGTAGGCAGGTCCGATCACCCTGGCGTAGTAGAAGAGGGAGATCGCCGAGTTGACGATCGTCAGCACCGCCAGCCACGTGTAGCCGGCGTCGATGACGGCGCCCATCAACAGCAGCTTGGCGGCGAACCCTCCGAGCGGGGGGATCCCGACGAAGGAGAGGAACGCCACGGTGAGCCCACCCATGAGCCAGGGGTGGGGACCCGCCAGGCCCCGGTAGGCCTCTCGGTCGGTCAGTCCCCGCAACTCGACCACGACCCCGAAGGCGGCCATGTTCCCCAGGGCGTAGGCGGCCAGGAAGAACAGCAACGCCGGGATCGCCAGGTCGCTCCGGCCGACGGCGACCACCGCCAACAGCCCGTACCCGGTCTGGGAGACCGAAGACCACCCGAGCAGGCGCCGCACGTCGTCCTGCCAGAGGGCGGCGAGGTTGCCCAAGGTCATCGTCGCCGCCGCCAGCAACGCCACCACCGGCCGCCACCCGACCTGGGTCTCGGGGAGCACCCCGACGAGGCGTGCGAGCACCACCAGCGCCCCGACCTTCCCGGCGACGAGGAGGAAGGCGGCGGCGGGTGCGGGTGCGCCCTGCGCGACGTCGGGCATCCACTGGTGGGCGGGCAACGCCCCCAGTTTGAAGGCCACCCCCATGGCCAGCATCCCGAATCCGACCACCAGGGGAAGGGGGTCGGCCGTGGCCAGCCCGGCCTCCAGCTCGGCGAAGGTCGTCGAACCGGCCAGGCCGAACAGCAGCGCCACCCCGTACACCATCACCCCGTTGGCGAGGCCGCCGAGCAAGAAGTACTTGATCGCAGCCTCCGACGAGCTGCGGGACCTGCGGTGATAGCCCGCCATCGTGTAGGCGGTCACCGACGCCAGCATCATGGCGATGACGAGCTCCATCAGGTCGACGGCACCGGTGAGGAGCACCGCGCCCAACGCCGAGAACAACAGGACCGCGTAGTACTCGCCGTGACGGGCGTCGGTTGCGAACCACTCGACCGACAGGGCGACGGTCAACACGGTGACGACGAGGATGATCGCCGTCGCCCAGAGGTTCACCCCGTCGGCGGCGAAGGTGCCGAAGAAGGTGATGCCGGGAGGGTCGCCGAGGAACACGCCGACGGCGTAGCCCGACGCCGCCAGGGTCACGGTGGCGAGGGCCGCAGCCCACACCTGGAGGGTCCGGCGCACGAACAGGGCGTAGAAGACGATGAGGATCGCCCCGCCGGCGAGCACCAACGCGGGGACGACGTCGGCGGCGGCCTGGGCCATCGAGCCCGCGTCGGGCCGCATGTCAGCTCCCCACCAGGTTCCGGCTCAGCGTGTCGATGACGTTCACCAACCAGGCGGGGGCCACACCAATGATGACCACGAACGCCAGGATCGGCACGAGGGCCAGTGTCTCGGACCATCCGAGATCCCGCCATCCTTCCCAGCGCGGCGGAAGCTCGCCCAAGAACACTTGTTGGATCATGCGGAGGAACAGGGCGGCGGTGATCACGATCCCCAACAGCCCGATGCCGGCCAACCACGGATACACCCCCAGGGTCCCGGCGAAGATCTGGAACTCGGCGACGAACCCCGCCAGGCCGGGGAGTCCCAGGCTGGCGAAGGCGGCGAGCATGGCGAACCCGGCGAGTTTGGGGCTGCGGGCGGCCAAGCCTCCGAAGGCGCCGATCTCGTAGGTCTCTCCCCGGGCCAGGATCGAGCCGGAGATGAGGAACAGGGCGCCGGTGATGAGACCGTGGGCGACCATCTCGATGGTGGCGCCGGTGAGCGCCAGAGACCGAGCCGACTCGGAGCCGATCATCGCCCCGCCGGCGGCCACCCCGAGGATCACGTACCCCATGTGGTTGACGCTCGTGTAGGCGATGAGCCGCTTCAGGTTGGTCTGGGCCATCGCCACCAGGGCGCCGTAGAGGATGCTGACCACGGCGAGAACTCCGAGGGGGAAGGCGAACCGCTGGAACGTCTCCGGCATCATCTGGAGGGAGAGGCGGATGAATCCGTAGGTGCCCATCTTCAGCAGCACGCCGGCGAGGATCGTCGAGGCGGGTGCGGGGGCGTCGACGTGGGCCGGGGGCAGCCAGGTGTGGAAGGGGACGAGGGGGGTCTTGATGGCGAAGCCGAGTCCCAAGGCGACGAAGATGAGGGTGGAGGCCAGTCCGGTGGCGGGAACCGGGTTGGTCCGGATGATCTCCACCATGTCGAAGGTGCGGTCGGCGGTGTTGAGATAGATGCCGAGGATGCCCAACAACAGGGCCAGCGATCCGACGAGGGTGTACAGGAAGAACTTGAGGGCCGACCGTTGGGCGTCGCCGTGCCCCCAGATCCCGATGAGGAAGTACATGCCCACCAGGCTCAGGTCCCAGAAGACGAAGAACAGGATGAGGTCGAGGGAGAGGAACACGCCGAGGGAGATCGCCTCGAGGAACAGGAACGCGGCGAAGTACTGACGGGCCTTGCCCCGCAGGTCGACCGGGAAGATCATCGAGATCGTGAACAGCAGCGCCGACATGGCGGCCAGGGGGAGGGAGAGTCCGTCCACGCCGAGCTTGTAGGTGATCCCCAACGCCGGGATCCACGGGGCCGCTTCGACGAGCTGGAAGCCGGCGCCGAGCCGGAAACGGAACCAGGCGACCACCATGATCGCCAACGGCACCAAACTGACGCCGATCGCCGTCGGCCTCGCCCACGCTTCTCGCCGTTTGGGGAGCAGAAGGACCACGACGGCGGCGGCGAGGGGCAGGAACACGGCAACGGTCAGCATCGACTACCTCCAGAGTGCGGCGACGACGATCGCCACGACGGTTCCGATCACGAGCATGGTGTAGTAGTGGTGGGACATTCCGGACTGGAGGCGCCGGCTCCGGGCCCCGGCGACGCCGACCCCCTCCGCCACGCCTTCGACGGCGGCGTCGACGCCATCGTCGTCGACCCGCCGGGACACTTCGGCGGATGCGACGGTCCCGCCCGCCACCATCCGGACGAATCCGTCGACGACGGGTTCGACGACCCTCCGCAGTCCGGACGAGAGGCGCCGGAAGAACCCGGCGAGGGCCTGCACCAGCCGGTCGAGGGTGCGCCGGTCGAACCAGGCGAGCCCTCTGGACGTCCCCACCACCGGTTCGACCACCGCCGCCCGGGCCACGGTCGGCAGCCCCCACCATTCGGCGACGAAGCGGCGGAGGCCGTCGGCGAGGCCGGCTGAGACGAGGGATCCCCGCCGCCACCAGACGCCCAGCAACCCGAACGCCACCACGAGGAGGCCGAGGGACAGCACCAGCTCCCAGGCCGACCCTTCGGCCACGAGACCGCCGCTCACCCGTTCGATCATCCGGTCGCCGCCGGGCAGCCACAGGAGCCCAAGCCCGACGCTCAGAATGGCGAGGAAGGCCATCGCCCCCACCTCAGCCCGACGGGGAGGGCCGTCTCGGAGCTCGCGGTCGCCGGGTCCGTAGGCGAGGAGGTGGAGACGCCCGGCGTACAACGCGGAGAGGAACCCC
>WFOA01000153.1 GCA_015488325.1 Acidimicrobiia bacterium
AGTCCGGAGGTGTAGGCGCCGATCCCTACGAAGGCGGCATGGCCGAAGCTCTCGTACCCGGCGTACCCGCCGAGGATGTTCCAGCCCGTGGCGAGGGCTGCGTGGAACATCACCGTGAAGGCCACACTCATCAGGTAGACACTCATCCCGGTGAAGGGCGCCAGTGCCACACCCACCGCCGCCGCCGCGAGGAGCAGCCAGGTCGTTCCTTCCGAAGGTCCCTTCCGCCTCACCGTGTCGTCAATCCGGTCGGTCGTGCCAAGAGCACGAGGATGAGCACCACGAAGAGGACGAAGTTCGTCCAGGCGAAGGGGATCCACAACGCCACCACCGACACCGTCAAGCCGGTGATGAGCCCGGCGACGGTGACCCCGAGGACCGTTCCGACCCCGCCGAGGATCACCACGAGGAAGGTGAGGACGAGCCAGGGGAGGAACGTCGTCGGACTGAAGGCGTACACGAGAGACAGCGCCACCCCGGAGGCCGCCGCGGTGGCGAACCCGATGCCGGTGGCGATGCCGCTCGTCCTACGGACGTCGATGCCGGTGAGAGCTGCCCCTTCGGGCTCCTGTTCGAGGGCCCGCAGAGCCCGTCCTGTGTAGGTGCCCTGCCGGAAGCGGTACACCGCCGCCAACATGACCAGGGACATCGCCGCCGCCGCCAGCGGTCCACCGCCTACCCGTACCGGGCCGAGGGCGAGCCCGGCGCCGGTGTACCCGGTCCGTACCACCCGCGGATCCGCGGTGAACGCGACGGTGGTGAGCGATTCGAGGACGAGCGCCACTCCCAACGTGAGCACCACCGAAGCCATCCCCACGAGGCGCACCCGGCGCTTGAGCGGTCGAAGCAGAGCTTCGAAGAACCCCCATCCGGCGAAGAAGGCGAGGGGGACGATTCCCACGAGCGCGACCAGGGGGTCCACCCCCCACCAGTCGAGGGCGATGTAGCCCAGGTAGGCGCCGAGGACGGCGACCGAGGTGTGGGCGGCATTGATCACCCCCGTCGCCCCCCAGGTGAGGCTGAAGCCCACACCGAGCCCGGCGTAGGTCAGCCCCACCAGGAGGCCGGTGCTGATCGCCTGGAGGACCTGGTCCACGATCGACGGTCACTCACCCCACGGGATGGGGTAGACGGGGTCTTTCGTCGCCACCTCGGGGGGACCGACCAACTCGGGGACGCCGTCCTGTACCTGGATGAGGAACGAGTACGGCTCGGGCAGGCCGGTGTCGTCGAAGGTGAGGCAGCCGCCGAAGGAGCACACCTCGTTGTTCCGCAGCCAGTCCCGAATGGCGGCCTGATCGAGGCTGCCTGCGCCTTCGGTCGCCTGGATCAGGGTGTCGAACCAGGTGGCACCGAACATGAAGTAGATCGGCGGCGAGCTGGTGCCGTAGAGGTCCTCCGACATCCGCCGCAGCAGATCCACCTCGGCGAAGGGCAGGTCCGGATGCATGGCGGTGCCGCTGAAGACGTAGTCACCCTCCTCACCGAGCTCCTCCTTCCACGAGGGGATGAGGGTGCCGATACCCTCGAGGATCGCCTTCGGCCGGTAGTCGAGGGCGTAGACCGCCCGGATGGCGAGGACCCCGTCGGGGAAGAACGAGTTGGCGATGAACAACTCCGCGCCACGGTCCTTCGCCTGGCCGACGAGGGGCTCGGCAGAGGCGAGGGGCAGGTCGTAGAGCTCGTCCATGACGATCTCGATGCCGGCCGCCTCCAGGTCGGCGACGGTCCCTTCCCTCACCGCAGCGCCGACCGGATTGTTCACCGTCATCATCGCCGCCGTCTTCGGGCGCTCTTCGGGAGGCAAGGAGGCGAGGAAGTCGAAGAACCCCCGGTACCACCACTGCCCCATGAGCGGCGGCGCTCCGAAGGAGTACTGGAAGCCCTGTTGGAACGACGCCATGTGGCCACCCATCGAGACGTACACCTTCCCGTACTGTTCGGCGAGGGCCATCTGGGCGGCCGCCGACGAACCCGGGTAGCCACCGAGGACCAGGTCGACGCCGTCGACGGTGATGAGACGCTCGAGGAGCGACACCGCCTGCCCGGCGTCGGAGCCGTCGTCTTCGACGATGAGCTCGACGGGACGGCCGAGGAGGCCGCCCTGCTCGTTGACGTACGCCGCCATGGCCTCATAGCCGTCGCGGACGAAACGCCCCGTGTCGGCGAAGGGCCCGGAGAGGGGCAGGGTCGCCCCGATGACGATCGGTTCGGGCGGTTCCGTGGTCGTCGTGCCGGCGACGGTGGTCGTGGTCTCCCCCGCCGCCGGAGGGGTCGTCTCCGGGGTCGTCGTCGTCGTCCCGCCGTCGTCCTCGGCCAGCCCACAGGCGGCCAGCAGTACGGCGGTCACGACGAGCATCAACATCTTCCGTGTCATGGTCTCCTCCCTTCGGTGTTCGGACCGGTTCCAGGGTCGGCGACCGCGGTAACGCACTCCACGGTCAGCCGCAGGTGACGGGTGAGTTGGGCGACCGCGGCCTCGACATCCCCGGCGAGGCAGGCGTCCAGGAGGTGTTCGTGCTCACGAATCACCTCCTCGGAACCGCCGCGGGGGGCGATGGAGGCTTGGCGGTATCGGACGGAGTGTTGCGCGAGCACTTCGACCACGTGGAGCAGCCACGAAGAGCCACACCGGGAGAGGAGAGCCCGGTGGAATCGCCAGTGGAGACGTTCGAGCTCCAGCCGGTCACCGACGTCGGCACGGATCGCGGCGACGAGACCGTCGTAGGCCTCGCGCACCTCGTTCCGCCAGAGGCCGTCGACGGCGGAGAGGGATCTGCGGAGCGCCAACGGCTCGAGGATCTCTCGCAGCTCGTAGATGTCGTGCATCTCGTCCAACGACAGGGGTGCGACACGGGCTCCCCGTTGAGGGGTGAGTTCGACGAACCGATCGGCGGCGAGCCGCTGAAGCGCCTCCCGGAGGGGTGTGGGACTGACGCCGAAACGTTCGGCGAGGGCAGCGGTGACGAGACGTTCGCCGGGGGCGAGGTCGCCGGTGAGGATCGCGTTACGCAGCTCCCGATCCACCCAGTCGGACCGGGTGATGGGGGGGAGCGCCGTTCCCGGGTCGATCATCGACCCAGAACCTAGAAGGGTTCCGATATTCTATAGATTCGATTTCCAAGGATTTTTTCGCGCTCTCCTCGCCTTGGAGCACCCCTCTTCCGCCATGTCCGACACCCGCACCGCAGACACGGCCGCGACGTCCCCCAGCGACCCGCCCTCGCCGGGGTTTCACACCGGGGGCAGGCCGTCCACCGGAACGGGTTCGGTCTCGTCGACGTCGGCGCGCCGGATGCCGAGGAGGAACAGGATGGCGTCCAGATACGGCACCGACACCGAGGTGTCGGCCACGTCCCGGACAGCCGGTTTGGCGTTGAAGGCGACGCCCAGCCCGGCAACGGCGAGCATCTCCACGTCGTTCGCACCGTCGCCGACGGCGACCACCTGCTCCAACGGGATCCCTTCGGCGGCGGCGATCTCCTTCAAGATCGCCGCCTTGCGGGCCCGGTCGACCACCGGACCGACGATGCGCCCCGTCAGACGCCCACCCTCCATCTCCAGCGTGTTCGCGACGGCCCGGTCCACGCCCAGTTCCTCGGCGATCCGGTCGACGAACACGTCGAACCCACCCGACACGATCGCGGTCTTCATGCCCATCCGCTGCAACGTGCGGATGAAGGTGCGAGCCCCAGGGGTGAGGCGGATCCGTCGCCGCACCCGTTCCAACGTCAGCTCGTCGAGACCGGCGAGGCGCCGCACCCGGGCTTCGAGGGCTTCGGCGAAGTCGATCTCACCGGCCATCGCCCGGACGGTGACGGCCTTCACCTCCTCCTCCACCCCTGCCTCTTCGGCCAACAGGTCGATCACCTCGTCCTGGACGAGGGTCGAGTCGACGTCGAGCACGACCAGCCGTTTCGCCCGACGGGCCAACCCCTCCGGCTGGACGGCCACGTCGACGCCGTGGTCGGCGGCGACGGCGAGGAGGTCGGTGCGGATCCGGCTGCTGTCGCCTCCCCGGACGCCGATCTCGTAGGAGACGACCGGATAGCGAGAAAGCCGGGAGATCCGTTCGATGTTTCCCCCTGCCGCGGCGATGGCGCCGGCGACCGCCCCGAACGCAGCCGGACCGACACCGGGCCCGATGACCGTGACGACGGTGTCGACGCCCCGTTCCGGCGGGGCGTCTTCGACCACTTCGAAGTCGATGTCGAAGCCCGCCTCCCAGGCGTGGAAGAGGAGGCTCTTGATCGTGGAGCGACCTTCGGGCACCCCGATGAGCAGGCCCAACGTGAGACGGCCGCGGACCACGACCTGTTCGACGTCGTACAGTTCGACGCCTTCGGCGGCGAGGACTTCCATCAGCCCGGCGGTGATGCCGGGACGGTCCATCCCGCCGACCCGTACGAGGATGGTCTCCGCCATGGGGGCAGGATAGGGCCGGTCGTGACCTGCTCCCGCAGGTTCCAGACCGGCGGCGGCGCCACGGCACGGCCGGGGATCCCCCCAACCCGGCCGCCTCCCCGTACGGTCGCGTAGCCTGAAGGTATGTGCGACACCGTGGTGGTGGTCGGTGCCGACGGGGTGTTGTTCGCCAAGAACAGCGACCGGGACCCCAACGAAGCCCAACTCGTCGAATGGCATCCGGCCTCCGACCATCCGCCGGACTCACTGGTGCGGGTCACATGGATGGAGGTCCCCCAAACCTCCCACACCTACGCCGTCGTGCTCTCTCGACCCTTCTGGATGTGGGGGGCGGAGATGGGAGCCAACGAACACGGAGTCGTCGCCGGGAACGAAGCGGTGTTCACCGACCAACCCTACGAGGAGGTCGGCCTCACCGGGATGGATCTCCTCCGGTTGGGGCTCGAACGGGGCCGCACCGCCGCCGAAGCCGTCTCGGTGATCGTCGAGCTGTTGGAACGCTTCGGCCAGGGAGGCGGATGCGGGTTGGAGCGGCCGTCGTTCAGCTACCACAACTCCTTCATCGTCGCCGACCCCGAAGAGGCCTACGTGCTCGAGACGGCAGGACGTCACTGGGCCACCGAGCAGGTCACCGGCGGTGCCCGGTCGATCTCGAACGGACTCACCATCCCCGCGTTCGCCGAAGCCCACACCGACCCCCTGCGGACGAAGATGTCGGCGTGCCGGATCCGCCGGGCTCGCACCGAAGCCGCCGCGAGCAGAGCCACCGGCCCCGGGGACCTGTTCGGTGTCCTCCGCGACCACGGAGAAACCCCCCGCTACCGCCTCCTCACCGGAGGGATGGAGAGCCCCTGCATGCACGCCGGCGGTGTGCTGACCTCGTCGCAGACCACCGCCTCGTGGGTCTCGGACCTCCGCACCGGCCTCCACTGGGTGACCGCCACCGCCGCGCCGTGCACCAGCCTGTTCAAACCGGTCCGAGTCGACGAGCCCGTCGACCTCGGCCCCTATCCCACCGACCGGTTCCGTCCGGACTCGTACTGGTGGCGTCACGAGATCTTCCACCGTCGGGCACTGCGAGACCCAGAGTCGACCTTCCCACGGTTCGGACCGGAACGGGACACCGTCGAACGGGACTGGCTGGCCGACCCGCCTCCTGCGACCGCCGCCTTCGAACTGGCGGACCGCCTCGTCCGCTCCTGGGACGAACGGATCGGACCGGTCGTCGACCGTCGGCCCTGGTGGGTTCGGTGCTATTGGGCGAGACGGGACCGTTGGGCGGGTCTCGCCGACCGGGCGCGCCGGCGGGCGATCAGCGGCCGGTAGCATCGCGGCGTCCACCGACCAGAGGTCTCCGTGTCCGACAACCCCTACCGTCTGCCGCGCACCGTCGTCCCTCGCCGATACCGGCTCCGCCTGGAGCCCGACCTCGTCTCCTCCACCTTCACGGGACGCGAAGACGTCGACGTCACCGTCACCGAACCGGTCGCCGAGGTCGTGCTCAACGCGGCCGAACTGCGAATCCACCGGGCGGTCCTCACCACCGACCGGGGCCGCCTCGACGCCGACGTCGTCCACGACGAGGAAGCCCAACGGGTGACGTTGACGCTCCCCGAAACCGTCGGACCGGGCGACGGCGTCCTCACCCTCGAATTCTCGGGGATCCTCAACGACCAGCTCCACGGTTTCTACCGTTCCACCTTCACCGACGTCGACGGCACCGAACAGGTGATCGCCACCACCCAGTTCGAGGCGACCGACGCCCGCCGGGCCTTCCCCTGTTGGGACGAGCCGGACATGAAGGCGGTGTTCTCGGTGACCCTGGTCGTCCCCCCGGGCCTGACGGCTGTTTCCAACGGCCCCGAGGTCTCCCGCCGGGAACTCCCCGACGGCCGCGTGGAGATCCGCTTCGCCGACACGATGAAGATGTCCACCTACCTGGTGGCGTTCGTCATCGGTCCCTTCGAAGCCTCCGAGCCGGTGGACGTCGGGGGGGTTCCCTTGCGCGTGATCGCCCCCCGGGGCAAGCTCCATCTGGCCGACTACGCCCTCCGCTGCGGCGACTTCTGTCTCCGGTATCTGACCGACTACTACGGCATCCCCTATCCGGGCGAGAAGCTGGACCTGGTCGCCATCCCCGATTTCGCCTTCGGGGCGATGGAGAACCTCGGGTGCGTCACCTTCCGTGAAAGCGCCCTCCTGGTGGACGACGACGCCGCCACCACCGGGGAGAAGCTTCGGATCCTCGACGTCATCGGCCACGAGCTCGCCCACATGTGGTTCGGGGATCTCGTCACCATGCAGTGGTGGGACGGGATCTGGCTCAACGAGGCCTTCGCCAGCTTCATGGAGCTGAAAGCCACCGACGCGATGCGACCCGACTGGAAGCGGTGGCTGCTCTTCGCCGCGGTCGAGCGCCCTTGGGCGTTCCGGGTCGATGCGCTCCGCAGCACCCGCCCCGTCGAATTCGAGGTCCGTTCGCCGGAGGAGGCGAACGAGATGTTCGACGCCCTCACCTACGGGAAGGGATGTTCGGTGCTGAGGATGATGGAACAGTTCATCGGCGAAGACGCCTTCCGGGACGGCGTCGGCACCTACCTGCGGCGTCATGCCTACTCGAACACGGTCACCCGCGACCTCTGGTCCGGTCTGGAGTCCGCCTCGCGGCTGGCGGTCGGGGAGATCATGGATTCGTGGATCCACCAGCCCGGATTCCCCGCCCTCCACGTCGACGCCGACGACAGCCGCCTGCTGTTGCGCCAGAGCCGGTTCCTCACGCTGGCGGACGACGACCCCACGACGTGGAAGATCCCGATCCAGATCCGGGGCGAAAGCGACGGCCGGCCCTTCCGACGACGACTGATCCTCGAAAACGTGGACGGAACCGTCGACGTGGGCGGGCCGGTCGACTGGGCCATGGCGAACGCCGGCGGCCACGGGTTCTACCGGGTCGCCTACTCCGACCGGCTCGGCAAGGCCCTCCTGGGTGTGCTGTCGGAGCTCGAGGACCTGGAGCGGTACTGCGTGATCGACGACGCCTGGGCGTTCGTCGAAGCCGGGAGCCTCGGCGCCGCGGCCTACCTCGAGCTCGCCGACGCCTACCGTGGCGAATCCGAACAGGCGATCTGGCAGTCGGTGTTCCGGGGTCTCGCCGCCGTCGACCACCACCTGGTCGACGACGAGCACCGTCCGGTCTTCCGCGAGCTCGTACGCGACCTCCTCGCCGACGTCTCCGCACGTCTCGGGTGGGAGCCCCGAGCCGACGAAGACGACCTGGACCGTCGCCTCCGCGGTCAGGTCCTGACCGCCTTGGGTCGCATCGCCGACGATCCCGACACCGTCGAGCGCTGCGCACAGGTGTACCGGCGCTGGCGCGACGACCGGACCTCGGTGGATCCCGACGTCGCCCAGGCCGCCCTGTTCACCACGGCAGCCCACGGCGACGACGAGACCTTCGGGGAGATGCTCTCGATGTACGAGACGGCTTCGACCCCCCAGGATCAGCTCAAGTTGCTCCACGCCTTGACGCTGTTCGACCGGGAGACGACCGTCGACCGTACCCTCGACGCGATCGTCGACGGGCGGATCCGCAGCCAAGACGCCGCCTGGGTGGTGGCACGGCTGTTCGGTGGACGCAGCACCGGCCGCCACGCCTGGCGCAGGGTGACCCAACGTTGGGATCGTCTCGTCGACACCATGCCGGCGCTCACGATGCGGCGCATGTTCGAAGGGGCGTCGACGCTGTCCGACCCCGACGGCCTCCCGGCGCTGTCCGACCCCGACGTGGCCGCCGACGTCGAAGCCTTCTTCGCCGACCATGACGTCCCCGCCGCCCGCAAAGCCCTGGCGCAGTCGTTGGAACGTCTCCGAGCCAACGTCAGACTGCGTGTCACGGAGACCGAACCGCTGAACCGGTTC
>WFOA01000154.1 GCA_015488325.1 Acidimicrobiia bacterium
ATCAACAACAGCCCCGTCCCGAGGCCCTCCGCCAGGTATTCGCGCCGTCGCGGCGTCACGCCGCCTCCCCCGACAGCAGCCCGATACGTTCGGCGATGAGGCCGAAGGCCTCCTCGAAGGCCTCCAACGTCCCCCGGGGTACCGGGTCGGGCACCGACCAGTGCAGATGGGGCACCCCCGCCGAGAGGCCCGCCTCCCGGGCCCGGTCACACACCGACACGACGAGGTCGGCGACGAAGTCGATCTCGTCGTATCCGCGGGGACGGGCCGCCGTCAGGTCGAGGCCGTGACGCCGGGCGACCTCGATGGCGAGGGGATGGACCCGGGCGGCGGGTTCGGTACCCGCCGACTCGCCCTCCCCGCCCCGTCTCCGCCAGAGGGCGGCGGCGAGCTGGGACCTCGCCGAGTTGTGGGTGCAGACGAACAGAACGCGGCGAACGGGCGGTGCCTCCGGCAGAGCCAGGGATTCCAACCTCTCACGTACGAGCCGGACATACCGGCGTCGACGATCCCCGGCAGAGGGGATCCGGCGGATGATCCCGACCCCTTCGAGCACCCGCAGATGGTGAGCGAGGAGGTTGGACGCCACCCCGACCCGCTCCCCCAGTTCGGCCGAACCCAGATCCCCGAAGGCCAGCGCCTCGACGATGGCCAGCCGCCGGGGGTCACCCAAGGCGGCGTGGATCCGTGCCCGGTCCTCCACGTCGGTCACCGGGGCTCCTGGCCCGCCGTCGTGATCCCTCGTCATCCTCTCAACCATAATCATCTCAATCTTCGTTGAGCTATTCGTCTGATCGAGCCATTCGTCGCGTGTCGGATCCCCAACGGGCCGGAGTCCGGTAGCTTGGAGCCATGACCAACCGCCTGGCCCGAGCCACCTCCCCCTACCTCCTCCAGCACGCCGACAACCCGGTCGACTGGTACGAGTGGGGCGACGAGGCCTTCGCCGCGGCCCGGGAGCGGGACGTCCCCATCCTCTTGTCGGTCGGCTACAGCGCCTGTCACTGGTGCCACGTCATGGCCCACGAGTCCTTCGAGGATCCCGAGACGGCCGCCGAGATGAACCGGCTGTTCGTGAACGTGAAGGTGGATCGGGAAGAACGCCCCGACATCGACGCCATCTACATGCAGGCGGTGCAGGCGCTCAGCGGCCACGGCGGATGGCCGATGACGGTCTGGCTCACCCCCGACGGACGCCCCTTCTACGCCGGCACCTACTTCCCGAAGACCGACCGTCACGGGATGCCCGCCTTCCGCCGGGTGATGGCCGCCGTCGCCGACGCCTGGCGGCACCGGCGCGACGAGGTCCTCTCCCAGGCCGAACGGATCACCGAGGCGATCGACCGGACCGTCCCTCCCAGCCCCGAGCTGCCGCCACCGGCGGCCCTCGAACGTGCCCTGCGCATGCTGGCCGGGTCCTTCGACCGACTCCACGGCGGCTTCGGTGGCGCCCCCAAATTCCCCCAACAACCCACCCTCGAGTTCCTCCTGCGAGTGGCGTCCGAGCCCTGGGCGGGCGAGGCGGCGGACATGGCGCGCCGCACCCTGCGGGCGATGGACCGCGGCGGGATCCACGACCACGTGGGTGGCGGCTTCGCCCGCTACGCAGTGGACGACCGGTGGACGGTCCCCCACTTCGAGAAGATGCTCTACGACAACGCCCAGCTCGCCCGCCTCTACCTGTGGGGCGGCATCGAGCTGGAGGAGCCCCGTTTCTTGGAGGTGGCGGTCGAGGTCCTCGACTACCTGCGCCGTGACCTCCGCCACCCCGACGGCGGTTTCTACGCCGCCGAGGACGCCGACTCCGAAGGTGAAGAGGGGAAGTTCTACGTCTGGACCGCCGAAGAGTTCTCCCGGGTGTTGGGAGACGACGCTCCCCTCGCCGCCACCATGTTGGGGGTGACCCCGGAAGGGAACTTCGAAGGCGCCAACGTGCTGACCTTGGCCGCCACCCCGGCCGAAGCGGCCGCCAGACACGGATGTACCGCCGAGGAGGCCGAGGCCGTCCTCCGCCGCTGCATCCAAGCCCTCTTCGAGGCCCGCCGGCGTCGTGTCCGCCCCGGCCTCGACGACAAGATCCTCGCCTCGTGGAACGGTCTGGCGGTCCGCGCCTTCGCCGAGGCCGGCGCCGCCCTCCACCGTCCCGACCTGGTCGACGAGGCTCGGGAAGCGGCCCGGTTCGTCCTCACCGAGATGCGGGACGGCACGGGACGTCTGCTCCACGTCTGGGCGAAAGGCGAGGCGCGGATCCCCGGGTTCCTCGACGACCACGCAGCGATGGCGACCGGGCTGTTCGCCCTGTACCAGGCGACCGGAGAGGTCGAGTGGTACGAGGCGGCCGAGGAGCTCACCCGCCAGATCCTCACCCGTTTCCCCGACCCCGACGGGGGGTTCTTCACCACCCCCGACGACGGTGAAGCCCTCGTCACCCGCCCGAAAGACCAGATGGACAATCCGCTCCCGTCGGGCAACTCCCTGGCGGCGGAGGCCCTCGTCACCCTATCCGCCTACACCGGGGAGGCCGACCTGCGTGCAGCGGCCGAAGGGACGATCCGGGCGGGCGGGATGATCGTCGCCCGGTACCCGTCGGCGGCAGGTCACCTGCTGGCGGTGCTGGCTTCTGTGTACCGCGGGGTACGGGAGCTGGCCGTGGTCGGACCCGACGCCCCGTCCTTCGCCCGGCGGGTCTGGACGAGGTTCCGGCCCCATGTGGTGATGGCGTGGTCGGTCGAGCCCGACGGGCGGATCCCCCTGCTGGTCGGCAGAGGCGAGGAAGGCCGCACCCTCGCCTACCTGTGTCGGAACTTCGTCTGCGACCTGCCGGTCGACACCCCCGACGCCCTCGGCGAGCTCCTCGATCAGACGACGGGCGGTTCGCCGACGGGTCCGACGAACGAGCCCTCATCGAAGCTCACCGCCGGTCCCGGGACCGGTCCCAGTTCGGGTGGGGTGACGCCGCCGCTGCGGTAGACGACGACTTCCATCCCGATCTCGAGACGGTCCGCCAACCAGTCGGCCTCCCACATGGGGACACGGATACAACCGTGGGAGGCGGGGTAGGCGGGAACCGACGGAGATCCGTGGATGGCGTACCCGCCGACGAAATACCAGGGTCGCCACAGCGCCCCCAGGTAGGACCGACGCATACCGTCGATGTGGCGGTAGAACGTGAACGTCCCTTCGGGGGTGCGGGCGCGAACGAGGCTGCCGCCCCGGCCCCGGTAGAGCTCGCCGCTGGCCGAACTCACCGGGAAGATCGCCACCTCACCGTCGAGATACGCCACCATGATCTGACGGTCGAGATCGACCTCGACCCGATCTTCGGGAGAAGGTGCCGGCGCTTCGAAGGCCGCCAGGTAGCGCCAGTCGTCGGAGGTCCACTCGAAGCTGCGTTCCAGACCCAGGTACTTGTGGAAAGCCATCACCGCCTGGGCCGTCGCCGGTCCGTACCTCCCGTCCAGCGGCCCCCGGTAGAGGCCCTCTTCGGCGAGACGGATCTGCAGGTGGAGCACCGTCGAGCCCGAGTCGCCCTCGGCCAGCCCGTCGGCCCCGAACGCCGGCGACGCCCCGAACGCGACGACGACCGTCAGCGCCACGACGGTGACGGCGATTCGTCGCAATGCACCTCCCGGGTTCTCCGACACGGTGTCGACGAGGGTACCTCGCCGGTGCCGGGCTCGGGACCCCTGCCTCTGGTGATCGGCCCTGCAGTCCCCTAGCTTGAGGGCATGGACGAGACCGAGGTCGCCGTCGAGACCGGGCCGGTGCGCCTCCCCGGCATCCTCGGTGTCCCCGACGGGTGCCGCGGGCTGGTGGTGTTCGCCCACGGAAGCGGGTCGAGCCGTCTCAGTCCCCGCAACCGGACGGTCGCCCACCGCCTCCACGCCTCGGGGTTCGCCACCCTCCTGTTCGACCTCCTCACCGGCGCCGAAGCCGAAGATCGGGGCAACGTCTTCGACATCCCGCTCCTCGCCGACCGCCTCGCCGGAGCCGTCGCCTGGTGTCGGGACCACCCGGAACTGGCCGGGCTGCCGGTGGGGCTGTTCGGAGCCTCGACGGGCGCGGCGGCGGCCCTCGTCACCGCCGCCGACCCCGACGTCGACGTTCGCGCCGTCGTCTCTCGGGGAGGCCGCCCCGACCTGGCCGGACGGGCCCTCGCCCGGGTGAAGGCGCCGACCCTCCTGATCGTCGGCGGACGGGACCTCCCCGTACTGGAACTCAACCGGCAGGCGGCGGCGGTGATGGGATGCCCGGTGTCGGTCGCCGTCGTCGCCGGGGCGGGACATCTGTTCGAAGAGCCCGGCGCCCTCGACGAAGTCGCCGACCTCGCCGACCGCTGGTTCCGGCACCATCTGGGGTGAGACGCCTCCACGTCCGGACGCCCCGGCGCCGGGTCACCACAGGGTGAGCCCTCCGGCTCGTTCGTCGTCGAGATCCAAGATCCCGGCCGACAGGTAGCGTTCGAGGCCGTCGGGCAGGATCGTCACCACCACCGACCCGGCATCGAGGCGGCGTGCGACCCGGACAGCGGCGTGCACGGCCGCACCCGACGACGGACCCGCCGCCAGGCCTTCCGTCGCCACCAGCCGGCGCAGCGTGGCCAAGGCGTCGCCCAGACGGACCAGCAGACGGCCGTCGATCGCGTCCGGATCGAAGATCGGCGGCACGTATCCGTCGGCGAGGGTCCGCAGTCCGGCGATCGTCTCCCCGACGGGCGGTTCCGCCGCCACCACCCGAACCTCAGGCCAGACCCGACGCAACGCCCGGCCGACGCCCATCAGGGTCCCGCCGGTGCCGAGACAGGCGACGAAGGCATCGACCTGGTCCAGCTCGTCGACGATCTCGGGTCCGGTCGTCTGCTCGTGGGCGGCGACGTTCGCCGGGTTCTCGTACTGGTGGAGCATCACCCACCCATGCTCCGAGGCGATCCGTTCGGCCATCCGGACGGCGCCGTTGGAGCCTTCGTCGGGCGGGGAGAGCACGATGTCGGCACCGAAGGCTTCGAGGAGACGGATCCGTTCTTCCGTCACGTTCTCGGGGACGACCACCGTCAGCGGGTGTCCGGTGACGGCGGCGAGGCGGGCGAGAGCGATACCGGTGTTGCCCGACGACGCCTCGACGAGACGTACCCCGGGACGGAGGATCCCTTCGGCTGTGGCACGGGCCACCATGGCGGCCGCCACCCGATCCTTCACCGATCCGGTGGGCTGGCACCATTCGCACTTGGCGTAGATGGCGACCCCTGGAGGCTCGATGCGGCGCAGACGCACCAGCGGGGTCCTCACGATGCCCCACCGCCGCAATGACGCCGCCAGGTCGAGGGTGGACGTGGTCATCCCCCTGCCACCGCCGGGAGGATCGTGATCTCGGAATCGTCGCCGACCGGAGTGTCCAGCCCGTCGAGGTAGCGGATGTCTTCGTCATCGACGAAGACGTTGACGAAGACCGCCAGCCCGCCGTCGCCTCGGAGCTGGGATTCGAGGGACGGATACCGCTCGACGAGGGCGGAGAACACCTCCCCGACGGTGCGGCCGTCCACCTCGACCACGGCCGAGCCTTCGGTGTGGGGTCGCAGCACGGTCGGCAGCTTGATCCGGGCCATCGTCGTTCATCCTCCTCTCATCGCGACTTCGGTGACCGTTCCCTCCCGGATCCTGAACGCCCGCACCCGGGGGTCGTCCGGGTCGGCCAGGCCGACGATCACGTAGAGCCAGTCGGGTTCGGCGGCCAGCTCCACGTCGGTGGGGGACGGGAACGCCTCGGTGTGGGGATGGGAGTGGAACGCCCCCGCCAGCTCCCACCCCCGGGCTTCGGCATGTCGGAGCGCCCGGAAATGCTCGGTCGGGTCGATCGTGTAGTTGGTGCGGGAACGGAGGATGTTCGTCGTCGGGTAACAGAACACGACCCGCCCGTCGGCGTCGGCGGCCAACAGCCCGCACGCCTCTTCGGGACGGCAGGCGAGGGCATGGGCCACCATCGCCTCCCGGATGGCATCCGGGACGACGATGGTGTCGGTCACGGCCTGCTCCCACCGTCGGCGGCCGCCGTCCACGGGCTCGGTCACAGACGGCGTCACCGGGACACCACCTTCCGGTAGACGAGGCATCCGACACAGATCCGGGTCGCCGCCGCCAGACTCGCCAGGGCCACCACCAGGAGCGACAGCCCCCATCCGACGGCGTCGGCGCCGACCAGGAACGCCACCGTCGCCACCCCCAGCACCGTCGCCCCCAGCCCTTGGGCGAACCGGGGAGGGCCTGCCGGCTCGAGCTCTCCGGATCCGTCGGGACGGAGCCATGGACGCACCACCTTCACGTACAGGAGGGCGAGGGGCGCGCGCGGCCCGAGGTACCGCGAGGCCACCAGCAGCGCCGCCGTCGCCGCCACCAGCCACGCCTGCTGGAAGACGAAGGCGACGGCCACGGTCACGGCCACGAACGCCTGGGTGAAGCGGGGAATGTCTACGTCGATCATCGAAGTCGTCATCACGGAACCTCCTTCGGGGAACCGGGCCGCCCCGGTGACCGGGGCACGGCGGCGGAGAGGGACCGGGCCGGTCAGACGGTCCGTGCGACCGACCCGGCCGGCATACAGAACTGGTCGTATTCGACGATCGCCGGGGGGTTGTCCTCGTCGGCGCAGGCCGGACAGTCGGGGTTCCGCCGGACGGTGAGGAGCCGGAAGTCTTCGGTGAGGGCGTCGTAGGTGAGCAGCTTCCCGACCAGGGGCTCCCCGATGCCGAGCAGCACCTTGATCGCCTCCATCGCTTCGATCGACCCGATGATCCCGGGGAGGACCCCCAACACCCCGGCTTCCGCGCACGATGGGGCGAGTTCGGGGGGCGGAGGCTGAGGGAACAGGCACCGGTAGCAGGGGCCTTCGTAGGGGGAGAAGACGCTGGCTTGGCCTTCGAACCGGAAGATGGCTCCGTGCACCACCGGGATCTTCAGGTGCAGTGAGGCGTCGTTGACCAGATACCGGGTCGGGAAGTTGTCGCCGCCGTCGACGACCAGGTCGTAGCCGGACATGATGTCCACCACGTTGTCGGCGCCGAGGCGTGTCTCGTGGGCCTCCACCACCACGTCGGGGTTGAGGGCGGTGAGGCTCTCCCGGGCCGACTCGACCTTGGGGAGTCCCACCCGGCGGGTGTCGTGGAGGATCTGGCGTTGCAGGTTGGATTCGTCGACGACATCGAAGTCGACGATCCCGAGGGTCCCCACGCCGGCGGCGGCCAGGTAGAGGGCGGCCGGCGACCCCAGGCCGCCGGCGCCGACCAGGAGCACCCGGGACTCCAACAGCCGAGCCTGGCCTTCCTCCCCCACCTCCGGCAGCAGGAGGTGGCGGGAGTAGCGGATCTTCTGGTCGCGGGTGAGGCTGCGGGGCACGTCCCAGGGATGACCCTCCGTCTTCCAGCGGCCGAACCCGCCGGCGAGGGAATGGACCCTGCGGTACCCCATCTCCTGGAGGGTCTGAGCGGCGAGGGCCGAACGGGCCCCTCCGGCGCAGTAGAGGACCACTTCGGTGTCGGGATCGGGAACGGCGTTGGGGATCGACGACTCCAACAGACCCCGGGGGATCAACTTGGCTCCGGGGATCGCCCCCTGTTCGAACTCGTCGGGTTCCCGGATGTCGATGAGGACGACGTCGGAGCCGAGCCGCGCCTCGAGGTCGATCGGCTCGATCTCGGAGATCACCTTCTTCGCCTTGGCGACCAGTTCCTGATAGCTCAGGGGCATCGTCTCACCTTGGAAACCCGCTCCGGTGACGGGTTCAACCATTCTATCGGTCCTCGGATTCCCCGTTTCGGCCGGTGTCGGCGCCGACGTCCGGGTCGTCTGCCGCCATTAGGCTCCACGCTCGATGAACATCCACGACAGCGTCCTCGGAGCGATCGGCGACACACCCCTGGTCCGTCTCACCCGACTCCATCCGCCGGGCAACCTGGTCGCCAAACTGGAGTTCACCAACCCGGCGGGTTCGGTGAAGGAGCGGATGGCGGTGGCGATGATCGACGACGCCGAACGCCGCGGCCTGCTCCGGCCCGGCGGCACGATCGTCGAACCGACTTCGGGCAACACCGGGGCGGGCCTGGCGATGGTGGGGGCGGTCAGGGGGTACCGGGTCATCTGCACCGTCCCCGACAAGGTCTCGGAGGACAAGATCAAGCTGCTCCGGGCCTACGGGGCCGAAGTGATCGTCACCCCCACCGAGCTGCTGCCCGAAGACGACGACTCCTACTACGGGGTCGCCCGGCGCATCGTCGCCGAGACTCCGGGGGCCTACCAGCCGAACCAGTACGCCAACGCGGCGAACCCCGACGCCCACTACCGGACCACCGGCCCGGAGATCTGGGAGCAGACCGACGGCGAAGTCGGCGCCTTCGTCGCCGGGGTGGGGACCGGCGGGACGATCACCGGGGTGGCCCGGTACCTGCGGGAACGACGACCCGACCTGCTCGTCGTCGGCGCCGACCCGGAAGGGTCGATCTACAGCGCCGGACCCGACGACGAGATCCACCAGTACTACGTCGAAGGGGTCGGCGAAGATTTCTACCCCGAAACGATGGACCTCGGGGTGGTGGACCGGTGGATCAAAGTGTCCGACGCCGAAGCCTTCGCCACGACCCGGCGTCTCGCCCGTCGGGAGGGGATCCTCACCGGAGGTTCCGGAGGCCTCGCCGTCCACGCCGCCCTCCAGGTGGCCGCCGAAGAGCCCGACCGGCTGACGGTGGTGCTGGTCCCGGACACGGGACGCGGATACCTGTCGAAGGTCTTCGACGACGACTGGATGCGGACCCACGGGTTCGGTGACGTCCTCGCCGCCGAAGAAGCCGAGGGCGACGGCTGAGGTCCCACGGTCGCCTCGTCGACGCGTTCGGGCCCCGCCGGTGAGGCGGGGCCCGAAACTCGTCGGCACCTGGGCGACGTGATGACGGTCATCCTCGTCGAATGCCCGCTCCGGGGGGACCAGCTCCGGAGATCGACCAGGCGGGTGGTCCGAGTTGGAGTCGCCACCTCTTCCCGAAGGAGAGCGGCGCTTCGGTGGCTGCGCCGCTCAGCGCTCGGCCACCTCCAGGGTCCCGAAACGACTATGACTCAATCCGGACCACCTCCTTTCTCTGGTGACGGAGATTCTGGCACCTCCCGGCGTCAAAGGGAAGGCAAAACCGCGCTCTGATCCGGGAGTGCGGGACGACGCTAGGGTCCCCGGCCGTGCCCTCTCTCTTCGACCTGGTCCTCGCATGGATCGTCACGTTCGGCGCCGCCGCCCTCCAAGGCTCGATCGGTTTCGGTTTCGCGGTGCTGTCGGTTCCCCTCCTCACCCTCGTCGACCCCGCCCTCACCCCGATCCCCCAGATCTTCCTCGCCCTTCCGATGGCCGTCGCCGCCCTCTGGCGGGAACGGACCCGGCTGGACGTCTCGGGGATCGGCTGGATCGTGGCGGGTCGGATCCCCGGGGCGTTCCTCGGGGCGTGGATCCTCACCCGAATCGACGAACGGCTGCTGTCGGTCATCATCGCCGTCGTGGTGATCGGCGCCATCGTCGCCATCGGCCGGGGACTCACGATCAGGCTCGACCGCACCAACCGGATCGTCGCCGGCCTCATCTCGGGCTTCACCGGCACCACCGCCGCCATCGGCGGACCCCCCCTCGCCCTGCTGTACCGGGACGCCGACGGCGGCCTGGTCCGCTCCAGCCTGGGAGCCATTTTCACCATCGGCATCGTCATCAACCTGACCCTGCTGGGCTTCACCGGGGCGATCAGGTCCCACGACCTGTTCGTCGCGGGGCTCTTGGCGCCGGCAATGGGCGCCGGGTTCGCCGTGAGCGGACGGCTGTTGCACCGGGTGGAGGGACGGGTGGTACGCACCGGCATCCTCGTCGTGTCGGCGATCGCCGCCGCCGGTCTCCTCGTCCAGGCGCTCGTCGGCTCCTAGGAGGCCGGACTCAGAGGCGGGTGTCGAGGACCGTCCGACCCGAAGGGGCAGGGTCCCCGTCGGCGGGCTCCAACGTCACCCAGATCCGCGGATAGTCGGCTCTCCTCACCCCGACCCACAGGGTCACTTCACCGGATCCCCGGAACGTCCCCGCCGACACGTGACGTCCGTCGGAGGAGGTGAGCCACACCTCGTAGTAGGCGTCGGGACCCAACGTCTCCAGGCCACGAACCTCCAGTTCCATCCGAGTCCCCCGGTCGGTGTTCCAGCCCGCCACCTCCGCCACCGCCACCGGCGCCGCACCGGTGGGGACCAAGGCGACCTCCCAGTCGGGGGCGCGGTACCGGGTGAGGCCGACGGCGCCTGCCGCCACGACGGCGACGGCGGCGACCGCCGCCACCCACGCCGGCGTCCGACGTGTCCGCCGGCGGACACGTGCCGCCTCCGTCTCCCCGGCGACAGCAGCCACCACCCGCATCCCCAGGTCCGCTTCGGGCTCTTCCCACAGCAGCGGGTCTGCGAGCCGGTCCCGCAGCGCCTCCAGACCTCCGACGGCCGACCGGCAGGCGGCGCATGTCGCCAGATGCCCTTCGCGCCCGGCCACCACCTCACCGGCGAGGAACCGGGCTTGGAACGCTTCGCAGCTCATGCGCTCGCCTCCCGCAGATGCCCCAGCAGGGCAGCCAGACGCCGGTGGGCTCGGTGCGACCGCGACTTGACGGTTCCCACCGGGACACCGAGGGTCGCCGCCGCCTGCTCGTGGGTCATACCCAGAAAGTGGGTCGCTTTGATCACCTCTCGTTCCTCGTCGCTCAGCCGGTCGACCGCCGACCGTACCTCCCATGCCTCCCACAGGCCTTCGAAGGACGGGGGCAACGCCACGATCTCCACCTCGTCGGTGCGGTCTTCACGGTGGCGTCGCTCCCGCCGGTAGGTGTCGACGGCGACACGACGGGCGATGGCGTACAGCCACGGTGCCGGGTCTCGTTCCACGTCGAAGGTCCGGGCGGCCCGCCATGCCTGTAGGAACGTCTGCTGGACGACCTCTTCCGCCAGGGACCGGTCGCCCAGCGCCCGAAGGGCCACGGTGAACACCGCCCGCCCGTGGCGTTCGTACAGTTCCCGCACGGCGTCGGGATCGCCGGCCCGGAACCGCCTCATCAACCTGGCATCGCCCATCGACGGAGACTACGTCGCCCGGACCGGTTTCGGTTCTCCGCTCACACCACCCGGTTCACCCACCCGCCGCGACCGCAGAACGCGTCGAGGTTGGCGGCGAACAGGGGAGCGAACCGGACACCGAAACGCGGCGTCAGCCCGGCGATGTGGGGGGTGATCACCACCCGCGGATGCGACCAGAGGGGATGGTCGGGCGGGAGGGGTTCGGGATCGGTGACGTCGAGGCCCACCCCGGCCAG
>WFOA01000155.1 GCA_015488325.1 Acidimicrobiia bacterium
CCGCCACCCCGTCCACCGCCGCGATCGAAGGCTTGGTGAGCCGGTGCAGGGCGAGCGCCGCCGCCCCGACGACCTTCATCCTCCGCTGGTGGGCGGCCACCCCCGAGAGGTCTTCGACACGTGAAGGGTCCAGGTCGGCGCCGGCGCAGAAGTCGCCTCCGGCTCCGGTGACGACCAGCACCCGTTGGTCGGAGCCTTCGAAGTCGACGAAGGCGTCCCGCAGCGTCGCCCAGCCGTCGCCGGGGATGGCGTTCTTGCGTTCCGGCCGGTTGATGACGAGCCAGCGGACCGGTCCACGGTCTTCGATGTCGAGCCACATGCTCCCACCTCGGGTACGCTGCCGGGACCGCACTGTACCGAGGGCCTCGCCGCCATGGGATTCAACCCGTTTCGACCACGCTCGAAGACCGCCCTGGATGTCGCCATGGTCGCCGGTGCCCTCGCCCTCACGCTGGGAGTCGTCCTGTGGGCCCTCTTCGGGACGTGACGGTCATCCCGGTCCAGCCCTACGCCGCCCGCAAGACGTACCGGTGTCCCGGGTGCGAACAGACGATCCCGCCGGGGACCTTCCATCTGGTGGTGGTGCCCGACGACGAACCCGATCTGCGCCGTCACTGGCATCACGGATGCTGGCACAAGGAGCAGCGGCGGCTTCGGGGCCGAGGCATCGCCGGCCGGTGACGTCACACGTCTCGGAGCTGAAGCGACGCCCAGGCAACCCCCACCAAGCCCACCGCCCAGGCGGCCACCACCACCGTCGCCCTTCCCGGGGGGATCGGATCGAGGCCGGGGAACCCCATTCCCGAAGCGAACCCGGAGAGCTCGCCCAGCATCGCCGTCGAGTTCGTCGAAAGCGACACCGGCCGGTACGCCGTCCACAGCGACACCAACCCGTCCACGAAGCTGAAGGCCAGAGCCGCACCCAACGCCGGACCGAGGGAACGGAACAGCGTGACGGCGGCGAGGGCGAGGGCGGTCCAGGTCGACACCACCAGTCCGGACTTCCAGACCATCCCGACCCACACGTCCACGTCGGGGGCACCCTCGCCTGAGGCGAGCACGGCGGTCACGGCTGCCCATTCGCCGATGGCGAGGAGGGTCGCCGACCACGAGGCGGCAGCGAACACCGCCAGCCGGGCGAAGAGGTGGGCCCAACGTCGGGAGTCCCTCGTGAGGGTGGCGGCGAAGGCAGCGGACCGCATCTCCCCTCCCATCGCCACCGCCGCCAGCACGATCGGGAACCAGGACTGCCCGATCGCCTGTTGCGCACCGAGCAGGTAGGCGTCGGGTTTGCGGATGACGGGCATCCTCGGCACCGCCTCGGGCGCCCGGGCCGGGACCACCAACAGGAACACGGCAGCCATCCCCATGACCACCATGAGGATCACCAGCATCACCCAGAACAGCTTCCGGCGGGTGAGCTTGCGAACTTCGGCGCGGAGGAGTCCGGTCACGGCTGTTCTCCGGTGACGCCCAAGAAGACCTCCTCGAGGGTTCGCCGTTCGGGGATCACCGCCGACGGGTAGACACCGGCGTTCGCCAACGTTCGGATCACCCCCGCTCCGTCCGTGCCCGCCACCCACACTTCGTCGGCTTCCCCGTCGACGGTGAACCCGTCGGCGGCGAGGAGGCGCCGAGCCCGGTCGGGGTCGTCGACGACCACCCTCACCCGGTCGCCACCGGCGGTGAGCTCGGAGAGGGACCCTTCGGTGACGAGCCTGCCCCGAGAGATCACCACCACCCGGTCGGCGAGATGCTCCACGTCCCCCAGATCGTGGGTGGACATCACGATCGTCTTGTCGTGTTCGTCGACCAGCCGGCGGAGCTGGTCCCGCAACACGGCCTGCCCGGCCGGGTCGAGGCCGTCCAGGGGCTCGTCCAGGAACAGCACCTCGGGGTCCCCCAGCAGGGCGGCGGCGAGGGCGAGACGCTGACGCATCCCCTTCGAGTAGCCCGCCACCTTCCGTCCGGCGTCGTCGGTGAGCTGCACGAACGCCAACAGCTCGTCGATGCGTTCGTGCCCGAACCCGAGGGTATCCGAAGCCACCACCAGGTTGTCCCGCCCGGACAGGAACCCGTAGAGCCCCGGCTCCTCCACGATCGCTCCCACCCGTTTCACGATCCGGGACGTCTCGGGGCCGACCCGCATCCCCAGCACCTCGATCACCCCCCGGTCGGGACGGGCGAGACCGAGGATCGTCCGGAAGGTCGTGGTCTTGCCGGCACCGTTCGGGCCGAGGAAACCCAACAGCACCCCCGAGGGGATCTCGAAGCTCAGGCCGTCGAGGGCTCGGGTCTCGCCATACCGCTTGTGGACGTCCCGAAGGCGTACGGCCACCGACATCGCGTCGAGCCTAGCCTGGTTCTCAGCCGGCCCTTCGCAACCAGTGCACGTCGGCGCCCCGGCTCCAGAACCGGACCGCCACCAGGTCGATCCTCCCCACACCGCCGAGGCGGGCGGCGTGGCGGCGGACGAGGGCGACCTTGACGTCGTCGAGGGCGGCGACCGGGTCCGCGGCGACCGGACCTGGCTCGGCGACGACCGCCCGCACCTCCACCACCGTGCGGACACCGTCGAAGTCGACCACGAGGTCGATCTCGCCGCCGGGTACGGTCACGTTCCGGCCGAGGATCTCACCGCCTGCCCGAGCAAGCACCCGGGCGGCGAGACGCTCCGCCGCTCCGGCTACCCGCGCCCGATGGGTGGCTCGATCGGCGCCCCCGGCTCCAGCTCTTCGATGTTGACGTCCCGGAAGGTGAGCACCCGGACCTTCGTCAGGAACCGGGCCGGGCGGTACATGTCCCACACCCACGCGTCCTCCAATTCGAGCTCGAAATAGACCGAGCCGTTCGCTTCGCGGCGGTGCAGGTTCACCTCGTTCGCCAGGTAGAAGCGACGCTCCGTCTCGACGACGTACCGGAACATCCCGACCACGTCGCGGTACTCGCGATAAATCTGGAGTTCGACCTCGGATTCGAACCGTTCCAGATCATCCATCGTCTACCTCCACCCCATACATACCGGACCGCACCGACACGTCACAGGCCTCCGAAGCGGTCCAGCGGCCAGATCCGGATCACCGCCTCACCGAGGATGTCCTTCATCGGGATCGGTCCGAACCGTCGGCTGTCCGAGGAATGGGCCCGGTTGTCGCCCATGACGAACACGCTCCCCTCGG
Organism: Acidimicrobiia bacterium; assembly: GCA_015488325.1. GTDB lineage: Bacteria > Actinomycetota > Acidimicrobiia > Spongiisociales > ZC4RG35 > S012-128. The sequence goes on from WFOA01000155.1 coordinate 3,180, forward strand.
GCACGAACACGGGATCCATGTCCGCCATCACCGTCCCGGGCGGCAGGTAGGGCTCGTCGAGGACCCGACCGTCGATGAGCACCCGGTTGTCCCTGATCTCGATCGTCTCTCCGCCCAGGGCGATGACCCGCTTGATGAAGTCGTCGGTGGCGGCGGTGCGGACCCCCACCGCCTCCAAGACGTTGCGGACCACCGCCTCCGGGATGGTCTCCCCGTCGAGGCTCTCGGCGTAGGGGCTGCGGAACACGACGATGTCGCCCCGCTGCGGCTCGCCGATCCGGTAGGAGATCTTCGACACCATCACCCGGTCGTTGATCTCGATGGTGGGGATCATCGAGCCCGACGGGATGTAGAAGGGCTGGATGAGGAACGTCTTGATGAGCACGGCCACGACGAGGGCCGCCAGCAGCAGACCGGGCAACTCGGCGAGGAACGAACGGCGGGCCCTCGTCTCGCTTGGCCGAACCTCGCCGGCGGCGCCGTCGGTTGGCGACGCGGGGGCGGCTTCGGAGCTCAGTCCCGCAGCTCCTTGATCCGTGCGGCCTTCCCGGACCGTCCACGCAGGTAGTAGAGCTTGGACCGGCGCACGTCGCCGCGTCGCACCACCTCGATCTTCTGGATGATCGGAGCATGGATGGGGAACACCCGCTCGACCCCCACACCGAAACTGACCTTCCGTACCGTCACCGTCGACCGGATCCCGGAGCCGTCGCGGGCGATGACGACCCCTTCGAACACCTGGATGCGTTCGCGTCCGCCCTCGACCACCCGGACATGGACGCGCACGGTGTCTCCCGCGCGGAACTCGGGCACGTCGTCGCGTAGGTACGCGCCTTCGAGCATGTCGAGATCGTTCATGACGGACTCCTTGGAAGCCGGCAGTCGGGGGAACGGGCCGTCGGCCCGGCGAAGCGACAGTGTATCAGGTCGTGACCCTATCGCCATCCCCGCCCCCGTCGGCCAGGTCGGGGCGACGTTCCCGGGTCCGTCGCCGGCGCTGCTCGGCCCGCCACGCGGCGATACGGGCGTGGTCCCCCGACAGCAGCACCTCGGGCACCTTCCAGCCCCGGAACTCGGCGGGGCGGGTGTAGTGGGGCTCTTCGATCTCTTCCCGGCGGAACGACTCGTGGAGGATCGAGTCGGGGTTTCCCACGACTCCAGGGATCAGCCGAGCCACCCCTTCGATGACGGCGAGTGCCGCCACCTCTCCGCCGGCGAGGACGAAATCACCGAGGGAGACCTCTTCGTCGACGAGGTGTTCCGCCACCCGCTCGTCCACCCCTTCGTACCGGCCGCAGACCAGCGTGAGATGGTCGACCGTGGCCCACCGATCCAACATCTCCTGACGGAGCGGACGGCCGGCCGGGGTGAACAGGATCCGGTGGGTGTGGGCGAGGGGGTCGAGGGCCGCGGCGAGCGGCTCGACCATCATGATCATCCCCGGCCCGCCTCCGAAGGGGGCGTCGTCGACCTGGCGGTGAGGGCCTTTGCCGTACCTGCGCAGGTCGACGAGGTCGACGGCCACGAGACCGCGCGCGATCGCCCGCCCGACGATCCCCACCGACAGCGGACTCTGGAAGAACTCGGGGAAGATGGTGATCACCGAGAACCGCACACGCTCACGCTAGCGACCCGGTGCGACCCGACCGGTAAGCTGGCCGTGTGAACGAGACACCCGACCCGACCGAGGTCCCGACCTTCGACCTGCCCGCCTGGGGCACCGATGGCGCACCCGACCTCGAAACCGAACCGGAGGTGGAGATCGTCGTCGAGCCGGCCCGGCCGGACGAGGTGCTGGTGGTGACCACCGACACCCTGCCTGGCCACCGGATCACCTCGGTGACGGGGATCGTCGCCGGCGAAGCCAGCGCCGAGGTCGACGGTCCACCCGAAACCGCGATCCGCGAGGCCCGGGACACCGCCCTGGGTGTGCTCCGCCGGCAGGCGGTCGATGCCGGCGCCCAAGCCGTCGTCGCCGTGGACATCGACGTGGCCCTCCGCAAGGGCACCGTGGTGGTCACTGCCGTCGGCACTGCCGTCGAGCTCGACTAGTCCCCGTCCTCAGTCCACGAGCCGTCGCTGGTGAGCCCAGCGGGTCAGCTCGTGGCGGTTGGAGAGCTGCAGCTTGCGCAGCACCGACGACACGTGGGACTCCACCGTCTTCGGGGAGATGTAGAGCGCCTCGGCGATCTCCCGGTACGTGTACCCGCGGGCGATGTATCGGAGGACCTCGCGCTCGCGCGTCGAGAGGGCGTCCAGCTCAGGGTCCACCTCCCCCACCGGCAACGACGAGAACGCGTCGAGGACGAAACCGGCGAGCCGGGGACTGAACACCGCGTCGCCCTCGGCCACCCGCTCGATCGCATCGGCCAGATCGGAGGTGGAGATCGTCTTGGTGACGTAGCCCCGGGCACCGGCGTGGACGACGGAGACGACGTCCTCGGGGGCGTCGGAGGCGGAGATCGCCAAGAACACGACGTCGGGATGGGTCCGCTTCACCTCCTCCACCACCGTCCTCCCGCCGCCGCCGGGAAGGTGCACGTCGAGCAGCACCACGTCGGGTTCCCGCTCGCGGATCAGCTCGACGGCGGCGTCGGCGTCCGACGCTTCACCCACCACTTCGAAACGGTCTGCCAGCTCGGCTTTCACGCCCGCCCGGAACAGGTCGTGGTCGTCCACCACGAACACCCTCACCGTGACACCTCCAGCTGCACTTCGGTCCCCGTTCCCGGACTCGACGACACCGTCGCCCGACCGCCGAGCCGTTCGATCCTGGCGACGATCGAGTCCGACACCCCCCGCCGGTCCGCCGGCACCGCAGTCGGGTCGAAACCCCGGCCCCGATCGCGAACGTACACGACCATGCGGTCGTCGGCGACCTCGGCGAACACGGCCACCTCCCGTTCGCCCGAATGGCGGGCGGCGTTGACGATCGCCTCCCTCGCCGCCGCCACCAACGCACCCACCCGAGGCGAAGCCTCCGCGTCCCCTACCGTCACCACCTCCACCCGCACCCGGTATCGGTCCTCGACTTCGTCGGCCACCGCTCGGAGAGCCTCCACCAGCCCGTCCCTCGCCTCCCCGCCACCTTGGAACAGCCACCGGCGCAGCTCCCGTTCCTGGGCACGCGCCAACGACGCCACCCGGTCGGTGTCGGCGGCGGAGCGTTGGATGAGGGCGAGGGTCTGGAGGACCGAGTCGTGAAGATGCGCCGCCATCTCGGACCGCTCCTCCGCCCGGGCGGCCTGCGCCCGCGCCTCCGCCACCGCCTCGAGGGCCTCCTGGCGCTCCCGCTCGGACCGGCGCAACACCTCCAGCACCCACCAGAAGATGAACGCGCCGACGGTGTAGGTGATCACCTGCGAGGCGGCCTCCACCGTCCCGGCCAGACTCCGGATGCCCAGCCGGGCCAGGGAGACACCGGACAGGACCGCCGCCGTCGACATCACCGCCCTCCTGCTCCGCACCGCCGCCACCGCCACCACGATCAGCGGATAGCCGCCGTAGAAGAGCTGGTCGGGGGAGCCGGCGAGGGAGGGAGCGAACAGGGCGTATCCGGCGAGTGCCACGTCGACCGCCACCGAACCACGGGACGTGACGAAGTCGAGCCGGCGGCGGGCACCCATCACCGACACCGACGCCCACGCCACGGCTGAGGCCACCAACGCCCAGCCGTGGACCGGCCGGGCGAGACCGGCCGAGGCGAGGGCCAAGACGGTCAACACCGCCATCCAGGCGAGCCCGACCAGACGAGCCCCGAGGGCGATCCGTCGGAACGCCACCTCGAGGTCGTCGCGGTCTACGAGCCGGTCGAAGACACTCGACCGTCGTCTCGGCTGGTCGGGCAATCGCTCGATGGGGACCTCCGTCGGTCCCACGCTACCGGCCGGTACGCTCCAGCCGGTGCATCGAACCTCCCATCCTCGAATCGTCGTCGCCGCCGTCGTGGCGTTGGTGACCGCCGCCTGCACCGGCTCCCCGCCTGCCCCGCCGACGACCGTCCCCACCACGGCCTCTCCCACCACGGCCTCGGTGCCGGACACCTCGCCGCCACGCGCGGCCACACCCTGTGACCGGGGGGACCGGCCCCTCACCGGCGAAGGCAACGTCGGTCGTGTCGAGAACCCCGACTCCGACGCCGCCAGCATCTCGACGATCCGCTGGCAGGAGTTCCCCCTCTGCGAGCGGTTCACGGTGGAGCTCGCCTCCGCCGAAGGCGCCCCGGCCGTCCGACCCCCGACGGTGGCCGGCACCCTCGCCCCCGGGCTGCTCCGCGTCTCCTTCGGAGCGCCGATCGTCGCCTCGCCCATCGCCGACCAACGGGTGGAGACCGACCTCGTCGACCGCTTGTTCGTCGTACGCGACCTCGACGGCACCCTGTTCGTCGACCTCCACCTGACCGCCGACGTCGTCGCCCGGGTCGACGTCGAGTCGGCTCCTGCCCGGGTCGTGATCGACCTGGCGCCCACGGGGCAGCCCGTCGGCGCCGAGGCGATCGTCACTTCGGATCTCGTCGTCACCGAACCGACCGGAGGTGACGTCCGGTACCCGTTGACGGTCTTCGGCTACGTCCGTGACGACGACCAGGATCTGGTGGGCACGATCAGGATCACCGACGGGGAGACGGTGTCGGCCAACGGCGTCACCGCCCCCCACGGTGACGTGTGGGGCGCCTACGTCCTCCTCTTCCCCGACGGGCCCACCGGAGCCGGCGTCCTCGAACTCGGAGACGTCCGAATCCCCCTCAACCTTCGTTGAAGAGCCCGGGGAGAGGCTCCACGACGAGGTATCCCTCGTCCACACAGACCCGGGGCACCAGGGCGGCGACGAAGGGAACCTCGCTGCGGCCTCGCCCCGTCTCCACGACGAGGCGGTCCTGGGCGGCGCCTTCCACCACCCCGACCACCGTCCCGACCACCGTCCCGTCGGGGAGGCGAACTTCGAGGCCTTCGAGCTGGTCGGGCCAGAACTCGCCGTCTCCCAGCGGCCGCCGCTCGTGGGCTTCGATCGTGACCTGGAGACCCCGGAGCCGTTCGGCGGCGTCCCGGTCGTCGCAGCCTTCGAAGCGTACGAGCAGGCCGCGTTCGGTCGGCCGCACCGCCTTCACCGTCATCCGCTCGTCCCCCACGTACAGGGATGCGCCCGGACGGAACCGTCGGGGCGCGTCGCTGAAGACCTGGATGGTGACGAACCCGGCCAGTCCGTGGGGGCGTCCCACCCGGCCGACGAGGACCCGGTCAGTCGATGAACTCGACTCCAGCGGTCAGTCCTTCCTCGTCGGCGGCAGCCTGGGCGACGACCCGGATGGCCCGGGCGACCCGACCCCGGCGGCCGATCACACGGCCCATGTCGGACTTCGCCGTGTGGACCTCGGCGACCACTTCGGAGGGTCCCTGCTCGACCACGGTCACCTCGACGGCTCCCGGGTCGGCGACGATCTCGGAGACGACGTAGCGTACGACCCGGTCGACGATCTCGCCCTTCGGCATCTCAGCCCTCCTCCCCGGCGGCCGCTTCGGCGGGGGCGGCGTCTTCGGCGGGGGCGGCGTCCTCGGCCGTCCCGGTGGCGTCCCCGGCGACGGTGTGGACTTCGCCCTTCGCCACCTTGAACCGGGCCCACGCCCCCGAGATCTCGAGCAGTTTCCGCACCCGGTCGGTGGGCTGGACCCCCTTGCGGAGCCAGTCGACCGCCCGGTCGACGTCGATCTCGACGACCGACGGATCTTGGCGGGGGTCGTAGAACCCGACCTGTTCGATGTAGCGGCCGTCGCGTGGAGCTCGCGCGTCGACCACCACGACGCGATACACGGGCTGTTTCTTCTTGCCCATCCGCATCAAGCGCATCCTGACGGCCATGTCTCACCTCTTGCGTCGCCGACCGGGGATCGGACCCGGCAACCCGGGGAGTCCCCGACCGCCGGCCAGCATCTTCATCATCTTCTGTGCATCGGCGAACTGCTTGAGCAACCGGTTCACGTCCTGGGGTCGGGTCCCCGACCCGGCCGCGATCCGGCGCCGTCGGCTCCCGCCGATGATCCTGGGATTCTGCCGCTCCTCCGGGGTCATCGACCTGATGATGGCCTCGACCTTCTTCAGGTCGCGCTCGTCGATCTCGATCCCGCCCAGCGTGGAGCCGGCGCCCGGCAGCATAGCAAGGAGATCCTGCAGTGGCCCCATCCGTTTGAGCTGCTGGAACTGGGTGAGGAAGTCCTCCAGGGTGAAGGTCCCCTTCTCCATCTTCTCCGCCGCCCGGGCAGCCTCTTCGGCGTCGAAGGTTGCTTCGGCCCGCTCGATCAAGGTGAGGACGTCGCCCATCCCCAGGATGCGGGACGCCATGCGGTCGGGATGGAACGCCTCGAAGTCCTCCAGGCCCTCCCCCACCCCGGCGAACTTGATCGGACAGCCCGTCACCTCCCGCACCGAGATCGCGGCGCCGCCCCGGGCGTCGCCGTCCAACTTCGACAGCACGATCCCGGTGAGGTCGACGTGGGAGAGGAACCCCTTCGCCACGTTCACGGCGTCCTGGCCGGTCATGGCGTCGACGACGAGGAGGACCTCGTCGGGGTCGGCCGCCTTGGCGACGTCGGACAGCTCCCGCATCAGCTCCCGGTCGATCTGGAGGCGTCCCGCCGTGTCGATGATGACCGCACCGTGGCCGTCGCGGGCGGCTTCTCGCAGCGCCGCCTTCACCAGGCGGGCCGGCCGGGCTCGACGGTCTGCGTACACGGGCACCCCCAACCGCTCACCCAACGCCTCGAGCTGGTCGACGGCGGCCGGACGTTGCAGGTCGGCGGCCACCAGCAGCGGACGCCGGGAACGGAGATGACGGGCCAGCTTCGCCGCCGAGGTGGTCTTGCCCGAACCCTGGAGCCCGACCATGAGGACCACGAGGGGGGAGGCGTCGACCAGGGGGACGGCTTCGGAGCCCAAGGTGGTGATCAGCTCTTCGTGGACGATCTTGATGACCTGCTGGCCGGGGGTGAGCGCCTTCGAGACCTCCTGGCCCAGGGCGCGCTCCCGGATGCGGGCGAGGAGGTCCCGCACCACCGACACGTTCACGTCGGCTTCGAGCAGCGCCAGGCGCACCTCCCGCAGGGCGGCATCGACGTCGGTCTCCGACAGCCGCCCTTTGGCACGCAGCCGGGTGAAGATCCCGTCGAAACGAGAGGTGAGGACATCGAACATCGTGGCCCGAACGCTAGACGGCATGGGGGCGAACGGAAACGAGACACCGAGGCGTGATACCGTCCGCGGGGACATGACCACCGGCCCCAGCGACCGCGACGAGCTCCTCCGTTCCGACATCCGCCGCCTCGGGCACCAGCTCGGCGAGGCCCTCACCCGCCAGCACGGCCCGGACCTGTTGGAGCTGGTCGAAGAGGTCCGGTCCCTCACCAAGAAGGTCCGCTCCGAAGCCGACGAAGCCGCCGCCGAAGACCTGGACCGGCTCCTCGCCGACCAGGACCTCGACCGGACCATCCAGTTGGTCCGCGCCTTCACCATCTACTTCTACCTCGCGAACGTCGCCGAACAGGTCCACCGGATCGGCGACCTGGCCCTCACCGACGACAGCCGCACCGTCGCCGCCACCGTCGACCGTATCCTCGACGTCGACCTCGACCCCCATCTCGTCGCCGAGGTCGTGTCGCGGCTCGAGCTGCGGCCCGTGTTCACCGCCCACCCCACCGAAGCAGCCCGCCGGACCCTGCTCACCAAACTCCGCCGTATCGCCGACCTCCTGGAGGAGCGACGCGCCCCCGACGCCACGCCCCGGGACCGGGCACGGGTGGATCGCCGCATCGCCGAGATCATCGACCAGATCTGGCAGACGGACGAGCTGCGGGTCACCCGCCCCACGCCCCTCGACGAGGCCCGCTCCACGATCTTCTACTTCGAACAGCTCTTCCGTGACGTCCTCCCCGCCCTCGCCGAAGAGGTAGCCCTCCAGCTCGCACGCCTCCCCGCGCAAACCCACCGGCCCGCCGTCCGTTTCGGCACCTGGGTCGGCGGCGACCGGGACGGGAACCCGGCGGTGACCCCGGAGGTGACGGCGGCGGTCCTCGACCTGCAATATCGGCACGGGATCCGCAACCTGATCGAAGCGGTCGAAGGGCTCGCCGAGGAGCTGTCGACCTCCGACCGGATCTGGGGTGTCTCGGCCGAGCTGCGAGCCTCCCTCGACCGGGACCGTGCGCTGCTCCCCGACGTCTGGCAGCGGTTCCACCGTCTCAACGCCAACGAGCCCTACCGCTTGAAATGCGCCTACATCCACCGGCGGCTCCAGAACACCGAAGCGAGGATCGAAGAAGGCGCCCGCCATCAGCCGGGGATCGACTACCGAGGCCCGGAGGATCTCCTCGACGAGCTCGCCCTCATGCAACGGTCGTTGCGTGACCATGCCGGCGGTCTCATCGCCGACGGCACCGTCGAACGCCTCGTCCGGCTGGTCCGCACCTTCGGGTTCCGCCTGGCGACGATGGACGTCCGTGAACACGCCGGCCGCCACCACGCCGCCCTCGCCGAGCTGTACCGGCGGATCGACGTCGACTACGAGGCCCTCGACCGTTCCGAACGTACCCGCCTGCTGGGCGACGAACTCGCCGGACCGAGACCCCTGGCGACGCCCGCCACCGCCCCGTCGGAGGAGACCGCCCCCACCCTCGAGACCTTCCGGACGATCTGCGCCGCCCTCGACCGGCTCGGACCCGACGCCATCGAGAGCTACATCGTGTCGATGACCCGGGGCGTCGACGACGTCCTCGCCGCCGCCGTCCTCGCCCGGGAAGCCGGGCTGGTGGACCTCACCGACGGCGTCGCCCGGATCGGCTTCGTGCCCCTGTTCGAGACGATCTCGGAGCTGCGACGTGCCGGCGAACTGCTGGACGAGCTGCTGTCGGTGCCTTCGTACCGGCGTCTCGTCCGGCTCCGCGGCGACGTCCAGGAGGTGATGCTCGGGTATTCGGACTCCAACAAGCAGGGAGGGATCACCACCTCCCAGTGGGAGATCTACAAGGCTCAGCGGATGCTCCGAAACACCGCTCGCGCCCACGGGGTGACGCTCCGTCTGTTCCACGGCCGGGGCGGGACGATCGGACGCGGGGGCGGACCCACCCACCGGGCGATCCTCGCTCAGCCCTTCGGGACGGTGGACGGATCCATCAAGGTGACCGAACAGGGCGAGGTGATCTCCGACAAGTACGGCCTCCCCGGCCTGGCTGCCCGCAACCTCGAGTTGGCGGTGGCGTCGGTGTTGGAGGCATCGCTGCTGCACCGGGTGTCACGCCAGCCCAAGACGGTCCTCGACCGCTGGACCGAAGCGATGGAGGTGTTCTCCGAGTCCGCCCATGCCGCCTACCGGCGGCTCGTGACCTCCCCCGGCCTCGTCGACTATTTCCTCTCGGCGACTCCGGTGGAGGAACTGGCGGAGATGAACATCGGTTCCCGACCGAGCCGCCGTCCCGGCGGAGGAGCCGGCCTCGACGACCTGCGTGCCATCCCCTGGGTGTTCGGCTGGACCCAGTCCCGCCAGATCGTCCCCGGTTGGTACGGGGTCGGATCGGGGTTGGCGGCGGCGGTGGAGGCCGGATACGGGCCGGTCCTCCGGGAGATGTGGGACCAGTGGATGTTCCTGCAGACGTTCCTCTCCAACGTGGAGATGACCCTCACCAAGACCGACCTGCGGATCGCCCGCCGGTACGTCGAAGCCCTCGTCCCGGCCGAGCATCGGCACCTGTTCGACGACATCGCCGCCGAATACGAACGCACCATCGGCCAGATCCTCCGCCTGACCGGACGGGACGTGCTGCTGGCCGAATACCCGGTGCTGCGGCGCACCTTGGAGGTCCGGGACCGCTACCTCGACCCCCTCAACTACCTCCAGGTCGCCCTCCTGGCCCGTACCCGAGAGGAACGTCCCCCCGACCCCCACCTGGAACGGGCCCTGCTCCTCACCGTCAACGGCATCGCCGCCGGGATGCGGAACACGGGCTGAGCCCCGGCCGACCCCCGCCGCCGACCGCACCGAAAGACCCGTGGTTGCCGACTCCGGCGCGGTGACGGCGACAGGGCGTTCGGACCCGGTACCCTCCCGGCGACCGAGGAGGAGAGACCCCGTGCCGCTGACCATCGTCGACCATCCCCTCGCCCAGCACTACCTGACGCTGCTGCGCGACCGGAGCACCCAGGTCGAGCCGTTCCGCCGGGCAGCCCGGCGCCTCGCCTATCTGCTGGTGGCCGAAGCCACCTCCGACCTGACGTTGGCTCCCGTCGATATCGAGACCCCCCTCGAATCCACCGTCGGTTCGAGGCTCGCCAAACCGGTGGTGGCCGTCGCCGTGTTCCGTGCCGGTCTCGGCCTGTTGGACGCCGCCGTCGATCTCGTCCCCGACGCCCTCATCGGCTACGCCGGTGTGCAACGCAACGAAGAGACCGCCGAACCGATGGAGTACTACACGAAGTTCCCGCCGATGGAACACGCCCGGGTCCTCATCTTGGAGCCGATGCTGGCGACGGGCGGTTCCCTCGCCTGGGCCGTCGGCAAGGTGAAGAGCCACGGGGCACGCGACGTCACCGCCGTGTGTGTGGTGGCGGCCCCGGCCGGGGTGGAACGCATGGCCGCCGAACATCCCGACGTCCGTATCGTCACCGCGGCGCTGGATCGCGACCTCGACCACAACTTCTACATCCGTCCCGGCCTCGGTGACATGGGAGACCGCCTCTTCGGGACGGCGTGACCGACTTCGAACGGGCCGTCCTCCGGGTGCTCGCCGGACTCGCACCGGGCGAGGTCGTCACCTACGGGGAGGTGGCCGACCAGGCCGGCCATCCGGGCGCGGCGCGGGCCGTCGGCGCCCTGCTGCGACGAACCACCGAGGACGTCCCGTGGTGGCGGGTCGTCGGAGCCGGCGGCCTGCTGCGTGCCCCTTCGGCTCGCCTCCAGGCCGAGCTGCTGCGAGCCGAAGGGGTGCCGGTCCGTGACGGTCGGGTGACGTTGGGTGGTTCGCCACCGGGGAACCGGTGAGGCACCATAGGGGCTCGCAGAGAGGCACCTGTGACCACGGTCGAACTCATCCAGCGCAAACGTGACGGCGGCAAGCTCACCGCCGCCGAGATCGAATGGCTGATCCGCGCCTACGTCGACGGCGACATCCCCGACTACCAGATGGCGGCGATGGCGATGGCCATCTTCCTGCGGGGCCTCGACGCCGAAGAGCTGGCGGCCTGGACCGGAGCGATGCTCCATTCCGGCGACGTCCTCGACCTCTCCGACATCCCCAAACCGAAGGTGGACAAGCATTCGACCGGCGGTGTCGGCGACAAGGTCTCCATCCCCCTGGCCCCGATGGTGGCCGCCTGCGGCGTCGCCGTCCCCATGATGTCGGGCCGGGGCTTGGGCCACACCGGCGGGACCCTCGACAAGTTGGAGTCCATCCCCGGCTTCACCACCGACCTGGACCCCGCCACCTTCCACGACGTCCTCGCCCGATGTGGACTGGTGCTGGCCGGCCAGTCCCAGACCCTCGTTCCCGCCGACCGCAAGCTCTACGCGTTGCGGGACGCCACCGCCACCGTCGAGTCGATCCCCCTCATCGCCTCCTCCATCCTGTCCAAGAAGCTGGCCGAAGACCTCGACGGCCTCATCCTCGACGTCAAGGTGGGGTCGGGGGCGTTCATGAAAGAGGAGCGACAGGCTCGGCTCCTCGCCGAGACCATGGTGGGGATCGGTCGGGCCCACGGTGTCTCCGTCACCGCCCTCCTCACCGACATGGACGTGCCTCTCGGCCGTGAGGTGGGCAACGCCTCGGAGATCCGGGAGTCCCTCGACGTCCTCGGAGGCGGCGGTCCCCCCGATCTGGTGGAGCTGGTCCTCACCCTCGGAGCGGAGATGCTCCTCCTGGCCGGGATCGCCGAAGACACCGCCGACGCACGCCGCCGCTTGGAACGGGTTCGCACCGACGGCTCAGCCTTGGAGGTGTTCCGCTGCGTCGTCGAAGCCCAGGGAGGCGACCCGAAGGCGGTCGACGACCCCGACCTCCTGCCCACCGCCCCCGACATCTTCGAGGTGACGGCCACCCGGGACGGATACGTCACCCGTTGCGACGCCTTCGACGTGGGAGTCGGCGCCGCCCGCCTCGGCGCCGGACGGCAACGGAAAGAAGATTCGATCGACCCGGGGGTGGGGGTCACGGTGCTGGCGAAGACCGGCGACGAGGTGGCAGCAGGCCAGGTCCTCGCCCGGATCCGCTACCGAGACCCGGCCCGCCTGGACGAAGCCAAGCCGTTCCTCCTCCGGGCATGGGAGGTCGGCGACGAACCTCCGCCGCCCCGACGGCTGGTCCTCGACAGGATCGAGAGCTGACGGTGGAGCTCGGGGACCGTCTCACCGCCGCCGCGGCGGCACTGGCCGAAGCGACCGGTGTGGACCGCCACGACGTCGCCGTCGTCCTCGGCTCCGGGCTCGGCGACTTCGCCCGTCGTCTCGACGACCGAGTCTCGGTCCCGTACTCCGACCTCCCCGGCTTCCCCACCCCGACCGTCGCCGGGCATTCCGGGGTCGCCCATTCGGTCCGGTTGGGTGAACGGCGGGTCCTGGTGCTGGAAGGCCGGATCCACGCGTACGAGGGGCTGGGTCTCGACCCGGTGGTGTTCCCCGTCCGGACGGCCGTGACGGCAGGATGCTCCGTCGTGGTGTTGACCAACGCCGCCGGTGGATGCCGCGACGACCTCAGGCCAGGGGACCTCGTCGTGGTGCGAGACCACCTCTCCTTCGCCGGGATGAACCCCCTCGTCGGACCGAACGACGACCGTCTCGGCCCCCGGTTCCCCGACCTCACCGACCTGTACGACCCCGGCCTACGCCGACTCTTCGCCGAGACGGCGAGACGTCACGGCATCGAGATCTCCGAAGGCGTCTACGCCTGGTTCCTCGGACCGTCGTACGAGACACCCGCCGAGGTCCGCATGGCGATCGCCCTCGGCGCCGACCTGGTCGGCATGTCGACCGTCCCCGAGGCGATCGCCGCCCGTCACCTGGGCGCACGGGTCCTCGCGGTGTCCCTCGTCACCAACCGGGCGGCCGGACTGGCCGGCCATCCGTTGACCCACCAGGAGGTCGCAGACACCGCCCGACGGGCCGCCGATCGGGTAGCCACCGTGCTCGGTGCCTTCCTCGCCGAGCTCTGAGCCGATTCCGAGGCTTTCCCGCCGCTCGTTACCATCGGCCGCCAGTCGATTCAAGGAGTGCTCCGACATGCAGGTCGTCGTCTGCGCCAAGCAGATCCCCGACCCTGCGACCCCCTACGAGCTGGAGCCCGACACCCACCTGCTGGTCCGTCCCACCGAACAGATCCTGGACGACACCGACCGGTACGGGGTGGAGATGGGCCTGCAGCTCGCCCAGGCCTCGGAGGGGACCGTCACCCTCGTCTCCATGGGGCCGGCAGGGAACATGCAGGGAATCCGACAGGCTCTCGCCATGGGAGCGGACAAGGCCGTGATCGTGGATGATCCGTCGCTCCGAGGCTCCGACGCCCTCACCACCGCCCGGGTCCTCGCCGAAGTGATCAAACGGGAGGGCTTCGACCTGGTGATCGCCGGGACGGAGAGCACCGACGGCTATTCGGGGGTGGTCCCCCAGATGGTCGCCGAGCTCCTCGGCGTGCCCGCCCTCACCTATGCGACGGCGGTGACGGCCGGTGACGGCTCGGTGACGATCCACCGTCAGACCGCCGCCGGATACGACATCGTCGAAGCGGACCTGCCGGCGGTGGTGTCGGTCACCGCCGGGGTGGTGGAACCCCGCTACCCCACCTTCAAGGGGATCATGGAGGCGAAGAAGAAGCCGGTGGAAACCCTCAGCGTGTCCGACCTCGGGCTCGAGCCCGACATCCGCCAGAAGGTGGTGTCGGTGGAACCCGCCCCCGAACGGCAAGCCGGTGAGATCGTCGAAGACGACGGTGAGGCATACCTCCGGATCGTCGAGCTCCTCGAGAAGGTGAAGGTGATCTGAGATGGCCGACGTTTGGGTGTTCTGTCAGGAAGCCGGCGGCGAACCGACCTCCCTCGGTCTCGAGCTGTTGACGAAAGCCCGGGAGCTGGGCGACGTCACGGCCCTCTACCTCGGATCCGGGTCGGATGCCGCCTTCGCCACCCTCGGCGACTACGGCGTCTCCCGGGTCTACCACTTCGACCCGGGAGACGAGCTGGCCTCCGGTCCGGTCGCGGCCGCCATCGCCGACCTGGTCGAGGAGCATCGCCCCGACCTGCTGGTGTTCGGTCAAGGGTACGACGACCGGGACATCGCCGGCCGTCTCGCCGCCCGCCTCGGGCTGTCGGTGCTGTCCAACGCCGTGGATGTCGCCATCGACGGGGCCGTCACCACCCGCCACGAGATCTTCGGCGGGTCCCAGATCGCCACGGCCACGGTGGAAGGCGACGGCCCCTACGTCGTCTTGGTCCGGCCCAAGTCCTTCCCGGCGGAACCGGCCGGTGGACCACCCCCGAGCGTCACCTCCGTTGAACTCCCCGACGTGGGGGCAGCGAAGGCGCGTGTCACCGGATCCCACGTCGAGGAGCGGGAAGGGCCACAGCTCGAGGATGCCGCCGTCGTCGTCGCCGGCGGGCGGGGCCTCGGCAACCCCGAGGCGTTCGAGCTGGTTGAACGGGTGGCGAAGACCCTCGGTGCCGCCACCGGGGCCACCCGGGCCATCGTGGACGCCGGTTGGGTCCCCTACGCCAAACAGGTCGGCCAGACCGGTAAGACGGTGAAACCGGACGTCTACATCGCCTGTGGGATCTCCGGCGCGATGCAGCACCTGGTGGGGATGAAGGACTCGAAGACCATCATCGCCATCAACAAGGACCCCGAAGCCCCCATCTTCTCGGTGGCCGACCTCGGCATCGTCGGGGACGTCCACAAGGTGCTGCCGAAACTGGCCGAAGCCTTGGAGGCTCGGGCCGGAGGCTGAGCGAAGGGGAGGGCCGCGGCCCTCCCCTCACCTCAACCGGAAACGGTGAGGCAACAGCTCGTCGAGGGTGTGGACCCGGACGTCGCCGCCGGCGGTGGTGACGAGGACGCGTTCTACGTCGAATTCGGCCATGATCTGGCGGCACCGTCCGCACGGGTAGGCGTCCTCGGGGTCGTCGGCGTCGATGCAGGCGACCGCCACCGTGTCGATCTTGCGGACCCCCTGGGCGGCGGCGTAGTTCACCACCGTCGCCTCGGCGCAGCTCGAGACCGGATAGGAGGCGTTCTCGACGTTGGCGGCGGTGTACACGGTTCCGTCGGCGGCGACCAGGGCGGCTCCCACCCGGAACCCCGAGTAGGGCGAGTAGGAGCGTTCTGCCGCGGCCCGTGCCGCTTCGACCAGCTCGTCGTCACGCATCGGCCAACAGCGCCTTCACGAACGCCTCCGGTTCGAAGGGGACCAGGTCGTCGAGGCCTTCGCCCACACCGACGAGCTTCACCGGGATACCCAACTCGTTCTCCACCGCCACGACGATGCCGCCCCGGGCGGTCCCGTCCAACTTGGTGAGGATCACTCCGGTCACTCCCACCGCCTCGGCGAACTGACGGGCCTGGACGATCCCGTTCTGGCCGGCGGTGGCGTCCAACACCAACAAGACTTCGTCGATCCGACCCGCCTCGCGGACGAGGACCCGGCGGATCTTCTCGAGCTCGGCCATGAGGTTCTGTTTCGAGTGGAGCCGTCCCGCGGTGTCGACGATCACGACGTCTCGCCCTCGGGCCCGGGCGGCGGAGAAGGCGTCGAAGGCGACCGCCGCCGGGTCGGCGCCCGGCTGGCCGCCCACCATCTCGACGCCGACCCGATCCGCCCACGTGCGGAGCTGGGAGTCGGCGGCGGCCCGGAACGTGTCGGCGGCGCCGAGCAGCGGCGTCTTTCCTTCCGTCCGGAGGCGGGCTGCCAGTTTGGCGATCGACGTGGTCTTGCCGACGCCGTTCACCCCGACCACCATCACCACCGCCGGCCGCCCGTCCAGACGGAGCGTCCGGTCGGAACCGGCGAAGACGGCGAGCATCTCCTCGGTCAACGCCCGGCGGGCGTCGTCGGGGTCCGCAGGCTTCGATGCCCGCACCCGGTCGACGATCTCGGCGGATGCGGAGACGCCGACGTCGGCGGCGACCAGCGCCTCCTCCAGAGCCTCCCAGAACCCGGCGTCGACCCGGCCGGAGGCGAACACCCGTCGCAGCGCCTCCCCCAGGGACCGCCGGGGACGTTCCGGCGGTGCGGCGGTTTCGGCCCGACGGGCCTGCGGCCCGCCCGAGGTTCGGCGGCGGACGACGAAGAAGACGACGAAGGCGAGGACGAGCGCGACGAGGGAAAGCAGGATGATGGCGGTCGCAGACATGGGTACGTTCAGGAGGATACCGGCTCCCGCACCATCGGCTTCGCCACCACCCGCGACGACCCTCCCGGCTCCATCGTCACCCCGTAGAGGACGTCGGCGGCCTCCATCGTCTGCTGCTGATGGGTGACGACGATGAGCTGGGCTTCGGCACGGAACCGGTCGAGGAGGCGCAGGAACCGACGCAGGTTGGCGTCGTCGAGGGCGGCTTCGACCTCGTCGAGGATGTAGAAGGGACTGGGACGGGCGGTGAACACCGCGAACAGGAACGCCAAGGCCGCCAGGGACCGTTCGCCTCCCGACAGCAGGCTCAACCGGCCGATCTTCTTGCCGAGGGGCTGAGCCTCGATCTCGACCCCCGAGCCGAGGGGGTCGTCCGGATCGGTGAGACGGAGCCGCCCCTTCCCGCCGGGGAACAGCACGGCGAAATGGCGTTCGAAGGCGGCGGCCACCTCTTCGTAGGCTTCGACGAAGCGGGCCTGGATCTCCTCGTCGAGGGCACGGATCACCTGCCGCAGCTCGTCTCGTGAGCGTTCCAGGTCGTCGAGTTGGGCACGGAGGAACTCGTGACGCTCCTCCAGGTTCCGATACTCCTCGGCGGCGAGGGGGTTGACCGGACCCATCCGCCGCAGCTCCGCCACCTTCGTCTCCAGGAGAGCCTCCAGATCGGCATCGGGGTCCACTCCGGGAGGTGGTCCGGCGGCCAGGGCCTCCTCCTCCGAGGCGTCGGCGTCACGTCGCAGCCCTTCGACCACCGCCTCCCGCCTGACCCGCAGCTCGGTCGCCTCCACCGCCAAGGCGGACCGCCCGTCGGCGGCGGCTGCCGCTTCGGCACGGGCTTCGTCCCTGCGGGCCCTCGCCTGTTCGAGGCGGGTCGCGGCGTCACCGAGACGCTCCCGAAGTTCGGCTTGGCGCTGGCGGAGGGCCCGGAGCCGGTCGGCGGCGACCGCCAACAGTCGACGCCCCAGGACCTCGACCCGTTCGAGCCGAGCCAGGTCTTCGGGTTCGACGTCCGGTGTCTCCTCCCGCGTGAGCGCTTCCTCGACGGCGGCGAGCCGGCTCTCCAGCAGCCGGACCCGCTCTTCGGCGGCCCGGGCGGCTCCAGCCGCCTCCTGCCAGGCTGCCCGGGCCTGCTCCCGAGCGGCCGCCACGCGCCGTCGCCGCGCCGCCAGCTCCTCCCACGCCCGCTGGCGTTCGGCCTCTTCGCCTTCGAGGGCGTCGAGGCGGCGGCGCAGCAGGTCGATCTGTTCGGCTCGCCGCTCCCGCGCCGCCACCAGGGCTCGTCGACGTTCTGTCAGACGCTCCGCCTCCTCCTGGGCCGCTTCGACGGTCCGTTCCAGACGGGCGAGGGTCTCGACCGACCCGGAGAGACGAGCTTCCAGGGCTTCGAGCCGCTCCAAGGTGTCGCGTTCGGCTGCCCGGGCGTCGTCGAAGGCACGGCGTCGCGACGTGAGGAGGCTGTGGGACCGGGCCAGCTCCCGTTCGGCTTCCTCGACGGCCACGGCGGCCGCCTCCACCATCGCCGGCGTGGCGCCGTCGGGATGGGCCACCGCCACTCCTTCGGCGGTGACGAGGTCTCCTTCCGGTGTCACCGCCCGCAGATCGGGTCGGGTGGCGACGATGCGACGGGCCGCGGTCCAGCCTTCGACGAGGACCACGTCGCCCAGCAGACGGGTGGCGAGGCGCCGGTCGGCGCTCGGGCCGAGGAGATCGCAGAGGGCCTCCACCCCGAGCTCTTCGGCCGCCACCCGGGCCGGACAGGGGCTCTCGGCGTCCGAGGCGACGAGGGCGATCCCGCCGATTCCCCGGTGTTTCACCGTACGGACGGCGGCGTCGACCGCCGAAGCGTCCCCGAAGGCGACGGCGTGGGCCCACCGGCCGAGGGCGGCGTCCACCGCCGCCGCCAATGCGGCGGGGACGTCGAGCAGCGCCGCCAACGCACCCCTGGCACCGGGCGCCGACTCCACCGCCGCCCGGGCCTCTTCGTCGAAGGGTCGGGTGGCCGCCTGCTCCAGCGCCTCCAGTTTGGCCCGGGCCGCCGCCACGACGGTCTCCGCTCGGCGGTGGCGGTCTTCGATCTCCTCCCAGGACGCCTGGAGGGCCTGGCGGTGCTGCTGGGCCTTCGCGAAGGAGTCTTGGGCTTGCACCGTTTGGCGGTCGAGCTCGGCGATCTCGTCGCGCACCTCGTCGGCCTGGGCTTCGCCGGCGGCGATCCTCCCGGCGAGGACCTCGATCCGATGTTCCAGCGACTCCAGTTCCCGGAGGTCCCGCCGGTCGGTCTCCTCCAACGAACGGAGGTCGCCCCGCACCACGGCGAGGGCCCCTTCGGTGGAGAGGCCCTCCTGGGAGGCGAGGGAACGTTCTTCGTCTTCGAGGGTCCGGAACGCCACTTCGGCTTCTGCGGCCCGCCGTCGGGTCTCGGCTTCTTCGGTGCGGGCGTCGGCCAGTTCGACCCGGAGGGACTCCCGTTCTCCTTCGAGGTCGCGGCGGCGTTCGTCCGCCCCTTCGAGGCGCATCAGGATGGAGCGGCGACGCTCCTGGGCGACCGAGACGATACGTCGGAGGCGTTCGACGGTCGTCTCCAGTCGGGCGGCCGCCGCCGTGTCCCGGTCGAGGGCGCGGCCGGTCTCGCCCGCTTCGCTCTCGAGGATCCCCACCGCCGCGTCCAGCTCCGTCGCCTCGGCCTCTTTGGCGGCCGCCACCTCGGCGAAGTGTCGGTCTTCGGCGTCGATCTCACCCAGTCGGGCGTCGATACGCGCCAGGGACCGCCCTCCCAGGTACCGATGGAGGGCCCGGACGAGGCCGGCGACGTCGTCGTGGCGTGCCGCCGCCTCGGCTTGGCGTTTGAGGGGCCGCATCTGCCGTTTCAGCTCCCCCAGCAGG
The DNA here is from genome assembly GCA_015488325.1 of Acidimicrobiia bacterium. Classification (GTDB taxonomy): domain Bacteria; phylum Actinomycetota; class Acidimicrobiia; order Spongiisociales; family ZC4RG35; genus S012-128. The sequence goes on from WFOA01000155.1 coordinate 22,428, forward strand.
TCGTGCAGCCTAAGCACGTCGGCGTCGGTGCGTTCGAGCCTCCGTTCGGCCCGCTGCCTCCGGACCTTGTGTTTGAGAATGCCGGCCGCTTCTTCGATCACGGCGCGATGCTGGTCGGGCCCGGCGTTGAGGACCGAGTCGATCTGACCCTGGCCGACGATGACGTGCTGGTGACGGCCCACCCCCGAATCGGACAGCAGCTCTTGGATGTCGAGGAGCCGGCAGGCCGCCCCGTTGATCTCGTAGTCGCTCGACCCGTCCCGGTAGAGCCGTCGAGTGATGCTCACCTCGCCCAGGTCCAGGGGTAGGCGCCCGTCACCGTTGTCGAAGGTGATCGTCACCTCGGCCCGGCCGAGGCCGGGCCGGGTGACGGTGCCGGCGAAGATGACGTCTTCCATCTTGCCGGTTCGCAGCGCCCTGGTGGATTGGGTGCCCATCACCCAGGCGACGGCGTCGACGATGTTGGATTTCCCCGAGCCGTTCGGTCCCACGATCACGGTCACCCCGGGACGGAACTCCATCCTGGTCCGGTCGGCGAAGGACTTGAAACCGACGAGCTTCAGGGACTTCAAGTACATGGAATGACACCCGTGTGATTCGGTGCTCGCAGGCTACCAGCTGGCTTCGCAGCGGCGGGGCTCATCGGCGGATCACGAAACCGGTCACCTGAGGGTCCGGGGGGACGGTCTCACTCTCCACCGCGGTGACCCGGGCCGACGGGGGGCCGTGCCAGAGCCAGGCGACCAGGCGGTCGACGGCTTCGTCGTCGCCCTGGGCGAACACTTCGACGCTGCCGTCGGGATCGTTGCGCACCCAGCCCGCCAGGCCGAGGGACAGCGCCTCCCGGCGGCAGTTCTGACGGAAGAACACCCCTTGGACCAGTCCCCGTACCCGGGCGTGGATCGCCTTCATCGATGGTTCAGCGTTGACACGACGGGCAAGAGTAGGTCGATCTCCCCGCCACCACCCGCCGGATGATCGGTGTGCCGCACCGCAGGCACGGCTGGTCCTCTCTCCCGTACACCCGTAGCCGTGTGAGGAACTCACCGGCCCGGCCGTCGGGGAGGAGGTAGGCGAGGTCGTCGAGGCTGGTGCCTCCGTGGCGCAGCCCCTCCTCCAGCACCGGCCGGATGGAACGACGCAACCTCTCGACGTCGGCGACGTCGAGGTCCCCACCGGCCCGCAGCGGGTCGATCCCGGCCCGGTGCAAAACCTCGTCGGCGTAGATGTTGCCGAGGCCGGCGAGGACCCGCTGGTCGAGCAGCAGCGCCTTGATCGGCGCCCTCCGTCCCTCGAGGGTCCGGGCCAGGAGACGGGTCGGAGGGAGGGCGGTGAGGGCGTCGGGTCCGAGCTTCGCCAGGCTCGACCTCTTCGCCTCCTCCGGTGTGAACACCGCCACGAACCCGAAGGTTCGGGGATCCACCAACCGGATCTCGTCGCCCCGGTCGGTGGCGGACCGGAAGCGGGTGTGCCGCTCCACCGGGCTCTCCGGGGTGACGACCGTCACCCGCCCCGACATCCCCAGATGGATCACCCACAGCAGGTCCTCGTCGAGGGGACAGAGCAGGAACTTGCCGTGCCGGTCCACGGCGGTGACCCGCCTTCCCACCAGACGTTCCGCAACGTCGTCGGGCCGTTCGTTCCGGCGGGCGGTCCGGGGATGCATCACGGCGGCGGCGGTGATCCGTGCCCCATGGAGGACCGGTTCCAGGGCCCGCCGCACCGTCTCGACCTCCACCAGTTCCGGCATCCACTCAGCATGCAGCGCCGTCGCCGGGTGGACAAACCCGCACCGGCGCGTCCGGGCGGGTAGCGTTCCCGCCCATGGATCGAATCGAGCTCCGCCCCCTCACGATCGGCGAGACCCTCGACGCCTCGTTCAAGCTGTTCACCGCCAATCTGCGAAAGCTCCTCCCGTTGGCGGCGGTGGTCCTCGTCCCGATCGGCATCCTCCAACTCGTCCTCAACGCCCGGATCGGAAGCGACTTCTCCTTCCTCGAATCGGCCCTCACCGAGCCGCCGGACCCGACCGTCGTCTTCGCCCCGCTCGGCAGGCTGCTGGGTCTGGGGATCGCCACCGCCCTGCTGTCGCTCCTCGGCACCCTCCTCGTCCAGGCGGCGGCGATCCGCCTGTACGCCGACCTCTACCAGGGCCGCGACACGAGCTGGCAGGATTCCCTGACGTTCGGGATCTCCCGGTTCGGGCCGGTGTTGGCCGCGTCGATCCTGTCCGCCCTCGGGATCGGGGTCGGTCTGCTCTTCTACCTGATCCCCGGCATGTGGCTGTACGTGTCGTGGTGGGTGGTGGTCCCCGCCCTGCTGGTTGAGCGTCTCGGCCCGGCCCAGGCGCTCGGCCGCTCCTTCGACCTCGTCAGACGCCGTTTCTGGCCGACGGCGGGCGTCGCCGCCCTGGCGTTCCTCATCGTCTACGTGGTGCAGCAGATCGTCGGCACGATCGTCAGCGTCGCCGTCCTGCCCACCACCCTCGTGCAACCCGTCCCCGACTTCGGTCCGGCCCTGGCGGTCACGTCGGCGGCCCAGACGATCGTGAACCTGTTCACCGTGCCGTTCCTGGCGGCGGCCGTCACCGTCACCTATTTCGATCTTCGGGTGCGGCTCGAAGCCTACGACCTGGAGTTGATGGCGGAGGAGCTCCGGGATGACGACGCCCCCTCCGAGCCCCCGTCCGGGGACGACGACCCCTTCGGCCTCGACCGTCCCTGATGCCCAGACACACGTGGCTGGGTGTCGCCGCCCTGGTCGTCGCCGTCGCCTCGACGGCGGTCGCCGGACCCGTCGACCGTGACGCCGCCGCCGAACTGGCCCGAGCCGCCGCCGCCGGGGACGCCGACGCACAGGCCGCGTTGCTCACCGTCGACGAGATCGGCGGAGCGCCCGTCGATCTCACCTCGGCGTTGGCCGGAGCCACCGACTCCGAGCTTCGTGCCCGCCTCCGCACCCTCGCCGGGCTGGTCCTCGTCCCCTCCGCCGACGACGCCCCCGAGCTGGCCCGTCGAATCCTCGCCGAGGCCCGCTTCAGCGAAGCCGACCCGTCGTGGTGGGATCGCTTCTGGCGGCGTCTCGTCGCCCGGTTCTTCGCGTTCTTGGGGAACCTGGCGTCGGTGCCCGGCGGGGCCGTCGTCGTGGGCGGGGT
>WFOA01000156.1 GCA_015488325.1 Acidimicrobiia bacterium
CCGACGATGAGGGGCCGGGACGCCCCCAACGCCCGGCGGCGACCGAAATCCCGGCGGCGGGTCGTGACGGCCCCGTAGACGTTCAATCCGGCCAGGACCAGGCCGACGGCCAGCACGATCGTCACCAGCCGCCTCCCGAACCGGCCCAACTGTCCCTGGACGGCCGCCCGGATCGCCGCCAACGTCTCCGACGTCTCCACCCCCACCGACGTCGGATCGTCGGGTCCGAGGACGGTGAGGGCGGCGTCGGTGACCGCCGCCACGTCCGATGGCCTGACAGTGAGGATGTGGATCGACCGGAGGGTCCGTTCGTCCTCCCGGGGGGCGGTGAGCAGGCTCCGGTTGAGGAAGGAGAGAGGGTCGGAGGCGACGAACGGGCCGACGACGGCCAGGTCCCCGACGTCGTCGCCGACCACCCCGCCGAAGGGGTGGATCAGCCCCAAGGTGGTTTGGGCGTCGGGGCCGACCAGCGCCACTCCGGGACGGAGACGGGTGCGGTCCATGCGGAGCTGCGGGGGCGGGTCGCCGTGGAGAGCCCGCACCGCCGCCGGCGGTCCCCCCGGGTTGCCGGCGGCACGGACGTCGGTGGCCGGCCCCAGGCCGACCACCCACTCCACCCCGGACAGCCGGGAGATCCGGTCGACGGCGTCGGGGGTGAACCCGGCGGTGCCCTGGGTGTCGGTGATGATGATCGACCGGGTCCCGGCGGCGTCGATCTGGGCGAGGACCTGGCGTTCCGCCTGCACCGTCTGACCGGTGGTGGACAAGATGACGGCACACACGGCGGCCACGATGAGCGCCGTCACCGTCGACGCCACCGGCTGGGAGACGGCGGTGCGGGCCGCTTCGGCGATCACCCGTAGGGTCTTCACAGTTCCCACACCCGGTCGCAGGCGTCCATCACGTCGGGGTCGTGGGTGGCGACGATCACCGTCTTGTCTTCGTCGTGGGCGGCGTCACGGAGGGCGTCGATCACCACCTGGGCGGTGCCGACGTCGAGGTTGCCGGTGGGTTCGTCGGCGAGGATCACGTCGGGGTCGGCGAGCAGCGCCCGGCAGAGGGCGACCCGCTGAGCTTGACCTCCCGACACCTCCCCCGGTTTGTGGTCGGCCCGCAGCCCCACTCCGAACCGATCCATGAGGGCGACGGCCCGCCGCCGGGCGGTCCGCCGGGACATCCCCGAATACACCGAGCCTTCCACCACGTTGTCGATGACGGTCCGGGTGGCGTCCAAGGCGGCGTCTTGGAAGACGAACCCGATCCGTTCGGCCCGTAGCCGGGAACGGATCCGGTCGGGAAGTCCGACGGTGTCGGTCCCGCCGATACGGATCGCCCCCTCCCACGGGGACAGCAGCAGCCCGATCAGGTAGAGGAGGGTCGATTTCCCTTTCCCCGAGGGGCCGGTGACCGCGGTGACCGTCCCCGACGGGAACGCGACGGTGACGTCGGCGAGGATCGTCTCGGACCTCCGGTAGCCGAAGGACAGGCCCTCCACTTCGACCATCGGTTCAGCTCCCGTCGGTGGAGGGCAGCAGCAGCTCGGTGCCGGCTTCGATGCCGTCGACCACCGCCAGCCCGTTGGCCGACTCGACCACGTCGACGGGGATCATGCTTCCGTCGGTGAGGGTGACGAAGGCACGGTTCCCCGGGTCGGTGGAGATGGCGGCCACCGGCACCACCGGCCCGGTCTGTTCGGGGATGACGACGATGTCGGCCCGGAAGTCGGTGGGCTTCTGCAGGTCCACCCATTCGGCGCAGACGTCACCGCAGACCGGCCCGCCGTCGGCTCCGGCGAGGATCAGATCCAACTGGCCGAACTCGGGGCTTTCGGTGGCCCGTTCGATCCGGGCGTTCCACACCCCGTCGGGGTAGGTGACGTAGACGTCGGCGGAGAGCGGCACCAAGGCCCGCTGTTCGACGGCGAGGGGGATCCGGAACAAGGGGTCGTCGGGGACGAGGAACACGGTTTCTTCTCCGCCGCCGAGCCGGGCCCCCAACTGGACGGGGTCGCCGACGACGAGCCGGGCAGGCAGCTCGGGTACGAACACCAGGTCTCCTGCTTCGACGACGCCGGTGTCGGCGACCCCGAGGGCCTTCTGCCAGGCTTTGACGGCGGTGCGGGTGGACCGTCCGAAGGAGCCGTCGATGTCGTCGTGGTAGAAGCCGAGTTCGGTGAGGAGGGTTTGGAGTTGGGCGACGTCGGGGCCTTCGGTTTTGCGGGCGAGGGGGCGGAAGGACGGCACCGACCCTTCCGCCACCACCACCGGCCGCAGGTCGACGGTGTAGACGACGTCGCCGGCATCGACCAGCTCGCCGGGTTGGATCTCCACCGAGGTGACCACCCCGGCGGCGGCGTTGCGGCCGACGGGGACCAGCTCCCAGGTGGCGACCGCCGTGAAGGTGAGGGAGCGGCCCACCGACCCTTCTTCGACGATGTAGGTGACCGGTCCGGAGGCTTCGGCGAGGGGGTCGGCGGGGGGCTCCAACGCCACCCGTCCCGCCCACCAGCCGGCGGCAGCAGCGGCGGCGACCAGCACCGTCACCACCAGCGCGGACACGAAACGTCTCATCGGGTCACCCCCATCCACAACGCCAGCACCGTCAGGCCTCTTCGGGTGGGCACGCCGAACCGGTCGGCGAGCTCGTCGAGGATCCTGAGGGCGTGACGGCCACTGCATCCCACTGTCGCCCCTGCGGCCGGTCCGGTTCCCGTCCGTACCCACGCCTCGAGGAGGGCGGCTTCGACGTCGGACAGGCCCAGCCACTCCCGGTCGATGCCGAGCACACCCCGACCGCCGGCGGCGGCGAAGGCGACGGCGGCGGCCACGTCGGGGACGGCGTCGGCGGAGACGACCACCGCCCCGGAGGTCCAGGCCGGGTAGACGTCCGCCGGTTCGGAGACGACCACGACGGCGGCGGTGTCGGAGACGAGCCGGTGGTCGTCGGTGACGACCACCTCCCCTTCGGCGGTGGATTCGGTGTCGACGGTGTCGAGGATCCGGCGTTGGAGGTCCGGGTCCCGGCATCGCACCTGCAAGGCCATCGTCGGCTCCTTTCCCCCAACCCGCGCCGGAAGGCTACCCGGGTCTCCGACGCTATGTCACGAACCCGACGTCATCGTCCCCTCCGGATCCGACGCCTCGTCGTCACCATGTCCGGATCGGACACGACATGTCCGAATCGGACACCGATCCTGCGCGATATCGGGAACCCGAACCACCCCACCGGCGACAAAGGAGGAAACAGAACACAACACCACCACGAACCCCCAGACGACATACAGCCGGGTGGTGCCGGAACCCACGAATCCAACCCGGATTCCGACACCACCCCGACCGAAAGGAAAGCCTATCCGATGATCCGACGAACCATCACCCTCCTCACCATCACCGGCCTGCTCACTTTCCAGTGGGCGCTGCCGGCGCTGGCGTATGGACAGGATTACGGGACCGCGTATTGCGGAAGCAACAACATCGCGGTCCGCCATCGCACCTACGGACAGACCTTCATCCAGGTTCCGAATGGAACCACCGTGGACACCCGCAACTATCCCACGTTCAAGGTCAGCACAACCACCACCCTCCAATCGGGAATGAACCTCCCCGGGTTCAGTAGAGGCTGGTTTCTTTGACTGCTGGCGTGTTGGCTGGGGTGTGATGACGGTAGTAGGCCTCCTCTTTCACGGTGGGGGTGGTCTTGCCGGTGAGCCGCCGGTGGTTCCACCAGTCGACCCACAGCAGGGTTTCGAGTTCGAGGTCGTCGACGCCTCGCCAGGGTCCGAGGTTGTTGACGAGCTCGAGCTTGTACAGGCCGATGATCGACTCGGCGAGCGCGTTGTCATACGCGTCGCCGACCGAGCCGACCGAAGGGTCGATACCGGCCTCGGTGAGCCGTTCGGTGTGGGCGATGGACAGGTACTGCGAGCCGGCATCGGAGTGGAACACCAGCCGGTCCCGGTCCTCATCGTCGGAAGGCTGGATCTCACGGTCCCAGATGGCCTGCTCCACGGCACCGAGCACCAGATCGGTGGTCATCCGTCGGGCAACGTTCCAGCCGACGATCACCCGGGCGAAACAGTCGACGACGAACGCCGCATAGACGAATCCGCTGCGGGTCCGCACGTAGGTGAAGTCGGCCACCCACTTGGTGTTCGGTGCCGGGGCACAGAAGTCCCGCTCCAGCAGGTCGACGGGACGAGCGTCCTCGTCGCCGGAGCGGGTGGTGACCACGCCACGACCCCGCACCGCCCCCCCGGATCCCCATCTCGGCCATGAGCCGCTCCACGGTACAGCGAGCGACCCGGATGCCTTCCCGGTTCAGCTGGGTCCAGATCTTGGGGGCGCCGTAGACCCGGTAGTTCTCCTTCCACACCCGGTCGATCTCACCCTTCAGATACTCATCCCTAACCCGGCGAGCCGACGGTGGGCGGCGCTTCGCCGCGTAGTACGTCTGGGGAGCGATCGGCAACACCGCGCAGATCGGCTCGACTCCCCACCGCAGTCCTCCGGTGCGGCGTTCCCGGTGCTCGTCGATGAACCGGATCATCTCTTCTGTCGGCGGTCGAGCTCCGCCCCGAAGAAAGCCGCCGCCGCCTTCAGAATCTCGTTGGCACGGCGCAGCTCCTTGTTCTCCCGTTCCAAACGACGCAGCCGCTGCCGCTCCTCGGTGGTCAACCCACCCCGGACACCCGCGTCCCGCTCCGCCTGGCGCACCCACAGCCGCAGCGTCACCGGCGACATGCCCGACTTCTCCGCCACCGAACGGATCGCCGCCCACTCCGACTCGTACACATCGCGCTGTTCGAACACCAGGCGCACCGCCCGCTCCCCAACCGCATCCGGACACTTCCCCTGTCGTCTCGCCATCGCTCCATCCTCCCAAAACCCGGAGCCTCCACGAAACCCGGGGAGGTTCATCCCCGCCCTCGGCCTCGACCAACCCTGACCCCAACCAACAGGCCGCCACCAACCCGACCCAGCGCAACATCCAACCCATGATCCGACGTACCGTCACCCTCCCCGCCGCAAGCCGTTCCGGGAACGTCTCCAGCGAGTGGGCGTGGTGCTGGTCGTGGGCGTGAGAGACGCATCGACGGCCACATCCGGGAGGATCCCCAGACTCTCGGCCGGACTGGTCGTGGTGTTGGTGGTGACCGCCTACGCAGCCCCAGGCAGCCGACCTGAAAGTCGGGTCGAACCGGCTGCCGGCACCACACGAGCCTCGCCCTCCACGACGACATCGGGGACCGCCGAAGATGCCGACGAGGTCCTCGCCGAAGCGATCCGGTTCCTCCGCGGCATGAACCTGCCGGAATCCCCGATCCCCCAAGGCTTCATCGAAGCAGACCGGCTCTATGGAGAATGCATCGCCTCCTTCGGGTTTCCCGTCTCCGAGCCCGAACTCGCACGGCGATCGGGCGTATAGGTCTTCTACGTCGGCGACCAGGAGGCGCAGTTGGAGCGCATCGCGAAGGTGGAGTCCGCCTGTCGCCGGGCCCTCCGGGAGCTCGGAGTGGTGCTCCCTCCGGGGCGAGACGCCGATGAGGCCAGGTATCGGGCCTACGTCGAAGTCTACGAATGCCTCCGCGCCCACGGCTATCCGACCGGCGAACCGCCGACCCTCGAAGCCTTCCTCGCAAACCCCAACGACTGGACGCCCTGGGAGGCGATGATCGGCGATGCCGAGCCGGTGCTCCCGACCCCAGGCATGAAGGCGTCGGGCTTGTTCGGTCCCTACCTCGAATCCCTGGAGGTGTGTCCCCGCCCGTGAGGGCGACCAGCCCCTGCCCAAAGTCGGGACGTTCGGCTCCTCCCCCGGTCAGCCGCCGAAGGCCGACAGGCCGGCCATGGCGGCGATGATGGCGAACACGCCGGTGACGAGGATGTAGTAGAGGCGGTCGATCCGCCTCCCGAGGGCGAACAGATGCCCGTCGATGCTCTCGAAGTGTCGAGCCATGTCGTCGAGGCGTTGGTCCACGAGGTCGAAGCGGCCGCCCATCAGCTCGAACCGCTCGTCCACGACGCCGAACCGCGCCTCCATCTCCTGGAACCGCGCCTCCATCTCCTGGAACCGCGCCTCCATCTGCTGGAACCGCGCCTCCATCTCCTGCCTGAGGCCGTCCATCCGCGCCTCGAGGGCGGCTCGCAACTCCGCCACGTCGGTCTTCGTGGCGACGTCGATCGGGTCGAAGGTGGGCAGGTAGGCCATCAAGGTCTCCGCGCGCTCCCGTCCGAGCACCTCGGAGAGGCCAGTGTACAGGTCGGCCCTCGCGGCCTCTGAGATCGGCACAGCCTCACCATGCCGGAACCGGCAGGTCGGGTCAACCCCCTTCGGACTGTCGGTTCCTCACCGCAGGCGAGGCGGCTTCGTCGACGGGACGTCGTCGAAGGGCGGCACCGTCTCGCCCCGTTCGGCGATGATCGCTACGAGCTCCGTCACGCCCCGTTCGAGCTGCGGGTCTCGGCCCTCCCGGTAGTCCTGGGGGGTGATCACCACTTCGATGTCGGGCTCGGTCCCGTAGTTCTCGACACCGAACCCGACGTCGGTGAACCAGGTGGCGAACTCGGGCTGGGTGGTGAGGGTGCCGTCCACCAGAGACTGCTGCGGCCAGATACCGACCACCCCACCCCAGGTGCGGGTCCCGATGAGGGGCCCCAGCCGGTGCAGTTTCCAGGTGTGGGAGAAGATGTCGCCGTCGGAGCCGGCCATCTCGTTGGTGAGGCACACCATCGGCCCGGCGGGGGCGTCGTAGGGGAAGGGGGCCGGCTCCCGCCAGCGGGTCACCCTCCACCCCAGACGGCGGCGGATGAGACGTTCGAGGAGGAGCTGGGAGACGTTGCCGCCCCGGTTGAAACGCACGTCCACCACCAGACCGTCCCGGTCCACCTCTTCGGCCCATGCACGATGGAACTCGCTGAACCCCTGGTGGACCATGTCGGGGATGTGGAGGTACCCGGCCCGCCCTCCGGTGGCGTCGTGCACGTACTCCCGGTTGCGTTCCACCCAGTCCCGGTAACGGAGGGGCGTCTCCGACGACAACGCCCGAACCACCACGGTGCGGGGTCGGCGGCGGCCGCGACGCAGCGTCACCGCCACCTCGGTGCCTCCCCGGTCGACGAGGAGGGCGTCGGGGGGAAGGGTCCGGGTCGGTTCGGTCCCGTCGACGGCGACGACGACGTCACCTGGGGTGGCGACCACACCCGGGGCCGCCAACGGAGACGCCGCCTTCGGGTTCCAGGAGTCCCCACGCGGGATGCGGACGATCCGCCAACGGCCGTCCCGGTAGGCGACGTCGGCCCCGAGGAATCCCTGACTCCATGTGGGTTCAGGCCGATAGTCGCCACCGAGCTCGTAGGCATGGGAGGTGCCCAGCTCACCCTGCATCTCCCACAGCAGGTCGCTGAACTCCGACCGGCATCCCACCCGGTCGAGGAGGGGCAGGTACCGGTCGTGGACGCCGACCCAGTCGACCCCGGCCATGTCGGGTGTCCAGAAGTAGTCCCGCTGGAGGCGCCAGGCCTCGGAGAACATCTGCCGCCATTCGTCGGGGGGACGCACCTCGACCCGCAGCCGACCCAGGTCCACCCATCCGCTCTCCCGGCCAGGCTCGTCCTTTCCGCCCTTGTCGTTCTTCCACGACGTCGGCACCACCCGAAGTCGCGGTCCTGCCCGAAGGGCCATCACTTTTCCGTCGGCAGTGACGGTGACATCGGAGATCCCTTCGGTGACCGTCTCCAGTTTGTCGGTGGCCAGGTCCCATACCTCCAGTTTCCCCTGGGGTCCGTCCCCGCCGAGGACCTGGGCGCCGAGGGTCCCGGTGACGGGGAACGACAGCATGAGGATGCGGTTCGTACCTCCCAGCACCCTGGCGTAACGTCCGTCGGGGACCGGGATCCGCACCACCCGGTCGGCGAGTCCTTCGAGATCGACCGTCACCTCCGCGGGACCGTCGGCGTCGTCGCTCGACCCGTTCGGTGCGGCCCCCGGCGCACGCGCCTCGCGCATGGCGCGGTCGAAGGGCGACGGCGTGTCGGCCCGCAAGGGAATCAGATACGGGTCGATTCCCCGAGGGAAACCGAAGTTGTGGAAGTAGACGTCGGCGACCGGGTCGAAGGATCGTCCGGAAAGGAAGTAGAGGTAGGTGCCGGTCGGGTCGAAGGCGGGACGGATGTCCCGGAACCGGGGCCGGTCGATTTGGTGGGTCCGACCGGTGCGGGTGTCGTAGAGGAACAGGTTCATCGTCGTTCGCGACACCGCCGCCGAGAAGGCCAGCCAACGTCCGTCCGGCGACCACGCGGTGCCTTCGATCCAGTGGTGGGGGCTGTGATGGATCCTCCGCGCGGACCCTTGGGTGACGTTGACCACGTGGAGTTCGTGGCGATGGTTGGTGACGGCGATCCGTTCCGGGCCGCCCGGGGCGACGTCGAGGCTCCGGATGCGCCCCAGATCTCTCCGGATGAACCGCACCTCCCCCGAGCCGTCGACGGGCCGCACCGCCAGCGCCTCCTCCCCGGTCTCGTCGGTGACCGTGACGATCCGCGAACCGTCCTGAAGCCAGGCGGTCAACCGTTGACGGTGGCGGCTCACCGGCCCGTGCCGCTGCGGTGCCCCCTCCCACAGCGGCATCGTGTAGGCGCCGCCCCGCACCGTGAGAGCCAGGGAGTGGCCTTGGGGATGGAGGTCGACCGATTCGAAGAACCGGCCCGCTTCGACGAACCGACGGTTCCGTTGGGGGCGGGCCGAGGGGATGCGCACGTCGAGCCTGTGGGTTTCGTCGGCGCGTGGATCGAAGATCCACAGGTCGGCGCCGCAGTGGTAGACGATCCGCTTCCCGTCGGTGGAGGGGTGGCGGACGTAGAAGTCGTCGTGGTGGGTGTGACGGACCAGGCCTCTGCCCGACGGGGTGACCGAATACAGGTTGCCGTGGCCTTCGTGGTCGGACAGGAAGTAGATCCTGCGGCCGATCCACATCGGCGAAGCCAGGTTCCCGTCGAGGGTGACCAGCTCGGCGAACTCGCCCGACCCGTCCCGGTCGATCCACAGGCTCCCGGCGCGGCCTCCCCGATACCGCTTCCAGCGGGCCGGGTCGAAGGCGTTCCGCGCGAGCACCACGCCTCCGCCCCGGGGGGCGAACGAGATCGCGTAGGCAGGTCCGAGACCGAGGGGACGAACGGGGGATCCGTCGACGGGTACCCGGTGGATGTGGAGCCATCCGGCGAAGGGCTGGCCGTGGTCGCTGGCCACCAGGATTTCACTCCCCGACCGGCTCCAGCCGACGACGAGGGAGTTCGAGCCGAAGAAGGTGATCCGCCGCGCCTCGCCGCCGCCGGCGGGCATCACCCAGACGTCGGGACGTCCTTCGTCACGGGAGACGAAGGCGATGTGGGAGCCGTCCGGTGAGAAGCGGGGGGTGGTCTGGGTGCCGGGGTTCGCCGTGAGCCGTCGGGCCGTCCCCCCTTCGGCGTCGACCGACCACAGGTCGTCCTCGGCGACGAAGACCACTTCGTCGCCGTGGATCGTCGGATGTCGATAGTACCCCTCGACGGCCATGCCTCCTCGCTCCCCGTCCGGATTCGGTGCCTCAGCCTAGAGGCGAGCCGCGGCCAGACCCGACGTCACCCGCCGATCTCGAACCGCAGGAAGTCGGCGAGCACGTTCTCGTACAGCTCGGAGTCGACGTTCCAGCTCTGCACGTGTCCGGCGAAGGGCACTTCGACCAGCCGGACGAAGTTGGGTTGGCGGTTGGCGAACTCCCGGCTCGTCTCGATCGGCACCGTGTCGTCCTCCAAGCCGTGGAAGACGAGGACCGGCGCTCGCACCTGTCCGCCCAGTTTGGCGTAATCCAACAGCTCCCAGTTGACGTCGTAGCGGAGGGCGGCAAAGAACTTGGCGACCTCGGCGAGGCTGCCCGGCACCGGCAACGGCAGGAGGGGCAGGTTCCGCTGAGATGCGCCGAAGTCGATCGTGGCCCCCATGTCGAGGTTGGGGGCGTCGTAGACGGCCCCGGCGATCACCATCGGGTCGTCGGTGCGCAACATGTAGGAGGCGGCGATCGACGCACCGGTCGAATACCCGACCAGGATCACCTTCTCTGCTCCCCGTTCGACGGCGAAGTCCACCGCCGCCGCCAGATCCTCCCATTCGGTCGCTCCGTACCGGTAGAACCCGGACGGGTCGGAGGGTGCCTCGGGGTCGTTCCGGTAGGTGATGACGAGCTGGGGGTATCCGAGCTCTCGGATCACGGGGATGGTGCGCAGGGCCTCCTCCCGGGAGGAGCCCTTCCCGTGGATCTGGATCACCCAGTAGTCGCGACTTCCGAGGATCCACCACGCCGGCAGGTCGCCGAGGGGCCCCGGGATCACGACGTCGCGAAACGGCACCCCCAACGCCGACCGGGGGTCGCCGTCGAAGGCGAAGGGGTCGAGGGTGGCCGCCACCCCCACGGGCGGGGCCGGGCCGTCGACGAGGCCTCGGGTCACCTGGCCTCCGTCTTCGGCCACCACCGCCCCCACCCGGGCGTACCCACCAGGCCACGACAGCCCGAAGATGCCTGGACGGGTGAGGGTCGGGTCGGCGTCGCCGACGGGACGCAACGTCACCTCGTGGTCGTCGGCGGCCACCACGTCGAGGTCGTAGGTCGGCTCCGACGGCCGCACCTCCAGCGCCTCCCGACGGATCTCACCGGAGAAATACCAGCCTCCGCCGGCATAGAACACGAGGACGAGCCCGAACACGGCGACCACCAGCCAGCGGCGGACCGCATACCAGCGGGGCTCTTCGACCTGGAGGACCGGGCTGCTCACGACGCAGACATTCTCGCCGCTGAGATCCCGGTTTCCAGGGATTCGCCGGGTCGGGGTGGTCGGCGCGCGGACATCAGCTCTGCAACGTGAGGCTTCCCACCAGGCGTCCATCGTCGTCGGTCACAGGGATCGGGTCGGCCCCGAACCGTTCACATAGACGTGTCGCCTCCTCCAACGTCTCGTCCAGCCGCACCGACACGGGCGGCCCCATGAACATCTCCACCGGAGCGCCGGGTTCGGCCAGATCCAAGGCGTCGCGGGTGACGATGCCGACCAGTCGGGCCCGGTCGACTACGGCGAGCACCCGTTGGGGATGGATCCGCAGGATGTCGACGGCCTCCCGGAGCGGCCCGACAAACACGGGGTCGCCCATCACCTGGAACACCCGCCGTGGCGCGCGCCGGACCAGCACGGCCCCGTTGGGTGCCTGCTGACGCAACCTGGCGCCTTTGCCGAACATCATCCGCTGGAACCAGTTGCCGCCGGGCGCCCCCAACACCAGCAACGTGTCGGAGGTCAAGGTCGTCGTCAACGCCCTGATGTCGGCCACCTCCACCAGGCGGTAGGAGAGGTCCGGGAGGAGACGGAACACCGCCTCGACGGTCGTGAGGGCGCGGCCTCGGTCTTCGTCACCCCGATACGCACTGACCATCGTCGCCTCCACCCCGAGGGACCGTCCGATCCGCTGCGCCACCTGAGCCGCGAGCAGCGAATTGGGCCCGCCCGCCACCGCCGCGACGACCCGGCCCACCTGTCCCGGTTCGAAGTCGACGGGCACGACCACACTCACCAGGTCGAAGGAGGGGTTCAGACGCCTCGACACCAGCAGCTCGGCCCGGTACCGGATGCAGGCCTCCGTGAGATCACCCGTGACCCGGACGGGGTCGGCCTCACCGAGAAGCCGTGCCAGCTCGGCACATCCCCTGCCTCGGGTCCACAGCACCGGCGGGTTGACACCGGGACGGCGGTCGGTGAGCGAAGGGAGCATCGGCGACGCCAGTGTGCCAGCGGAGGCCCGATCCGCAACCGCCGGGCGCGAGAAATCGGAATCCGTGGGCGAGTGTGCCAGCATTGGCGCCATGCGCATCGGAATCCCCCGCCAGACCGCGCCTGGGGAGCGACGAGTCGCCCTCACCCCCGATGCCGCTCGCAGACTCGTCGACACGGGCCACGTCGTCACCGTCGAAGCGGACGCCGGGCGACGCGCCGGCTTCGTCGACGAGGAGTACACCGAAGCCGGGGCCGAAATCGTCGCATCCCAGGAGGCGTGGTCCGCCGAGTTCGTCGCCACCGTCGGCCTCGAAGACACCCTCCCCGACATCGGACCGGAGACGGTCCTCCTCGGCCTCCTCCGCCCCTTCGACGAACCCGAACGGATGCGTCGTCTCGCCGAGACGGGAGCGACGGTCTTCGCCTTCGAAGCCGTTCCCCGTACGACCCGCGCCCAGACGGTCGACGCCCTGTCGTCCCAGGCCACCGCCGCCGGATACCAGGCCGCCCTGGAAGGAGCCGCCGCCACCGACCGGTTCCTCCCGATGCTCACCACCGCCGCCGGCACCATCCCACCCGCCCGGGTGTTGGTGCTCGGTGCCGGGGTGGCCGGCCTGCAGGCGATCGCCACCGCCAGACGGCTCGGCGCCATCGTCGCCGCCTTCGACGTGCGGGCCGCCGCCGCCGAACAGGTGGAGAGCCTCGGCGCGTCGTTCATCGACCTCGACGTCGAACGCCAAGACGAGACGAAGACCGGTGGGTACGCCCGCGAGGTCGCCGAAGACACCCAACGCCGGATCATGGACGGCCTCGCCCCCCACGTCGCCGAAGCCGACGTCGTCGTCACCACCGCCGCCATCCCCGGCCGTCCCGCACCGCGGCTGATCTCCCGGGAGATGGTGGAGGCGATGCGAACCGGGTCGGTGATCGTCGACCTCGCCGCCACCACCGGCGGCAACTGTGAACTCACGGTGCCCGGCGAGACCGTCGACCACCGGGGGGTGACGATCATCGGCGACACCGACCTCGTCTCCCGTGTCGCCCACGACGCCAGCCGGATGCTGGCCCGCAACGTGACCGCCTTCATCGGCCTGATCAGTGACGACGGAGCCCTACGGCTCGACTTCGACGACGACATCGTCGCCCAGGCCTGCATCGCCCGGGGCGGTCGGCTCGTCCATCCTCGACTCACCCAGGAGACCTGATGGCGGAGTTGCTCATCCCGATCACCGTCTTCGTCCTCGCCGCCTTCGTCGGCTTCGAGGTCATCACCAAGGTGCCGCCGACGCTGCACACCCCGCTCATGTCCGGATCGAACGCCATCAGCGGCATCACGATCATCGGTGCCATCATCGCCGCCGGGGAGGATGTCGGCGCCGTCGGAGCCGTCCTCGGCTTCCTGGCCGTCACCTTCGCCACCATCAACGTCGTCGGTGGCTTCCTGGTGACCGACCGGATGCTGGAGATGTTCAAGAAGGACCGGCCGTGAACGTCACCGCCGCCGGCTACCTCTACCTCCTCTCGGCCGCCCTGTTCATCTTCGGGCTGAAGCGCCTGTCGTCGCCGGCGACGGCCCGCCGCGGCAACCAGCTCGCCGCCGCCGGGATGCTGTTGGCGGTCGTCGTCACCCTCACCGACCGTCAGATCGTCGGGTACACGACCATCATCGCCGGGCTGGTCGTCGGCAGCGGCGTCGGCGCGGTGCTGGCTCGCCGGGTGGAGATGACGGCCATGCCCCAGCTCGTCGCCGCATTCAACGGTTTCGGCGGCGGCGCCTCGGCCC
>WFOA01000157.1 GCA_015488325.1 Acidimicrobiia bacterium
GTATAAGAGACAGGCCGCCGCCGAGGGGGTGGAGCCCGGGTCGTGGAGCCTCCGGGTGGGGTTCATCGGCGGTGAGCCGGCGTCCCGGGCGCTCCGGGAGCAGGTGATCGCCGCCTTCGGGGGGGAGTTCCGCTGGCAGGAGCTGTACGGGTCGACGGAGAGCATGGGGCCGATCCTCGGGTTCGGTTCGGCTCGGACCCCGTTCGGCGGCCACCTGCTGTTGGACACCGAGGAGTTCGTCG
The DNA here is from genome assembly GCA_015488325.1 of Acidimicrobiia bacterium. Classification (GTDB taxonomy): domain Bacteria; phylum Actinomycetota; class Acidimicrobiia; order Spongiisociales; family ZC4RG35; genus S012-128. The sequence goes on from WFOA01000157.1 coordinate 243, forward strand.
TCGAGCTGTTGGCGATCGACCGCGACGAGCCGGTCGAGCCGGGCGAGCTGGGGGAGATCACCATCACCACTCCCTTCGCCGAGTTCTCGCCGCTTCTCCGCTACCGGACCCGAGACCTCACCCGGCTGGTCGACGACGGCGAGGAGGAGGGGTTCCCCGCCGTCGCACCTCTGGTCGGGCGGGTCGACGACGCCATCAAGGTGAGGGGGGCGCTCGTCTATCCGACGGTGATCGAGGAGGTGGTGCTCCGGCATCTGACCCCCGGCGCCGAGTTCCGTATCGAGGTCGACCGGGAGCCGGGACGGTTCGACGAGTTGACCGTTGTGGTGGAACACGACGGCGACGCCGGGGAGCTGGCCGACCTCCGGGCCGAGCTGCGTGAGGCGACGGTGGTACGGGTCGAGGTGCGGCCGGTCCCGCCCCACACCTTCGAACGGTTCGCCGGGAAGGCGAAACGGGTCGTCGACCGGCGGCCCTCCGACTGACGTCTTCTCCTCCCGACGGGTGGTGGCACCACCGCGCCCTGGACCGTCAAGTATCAGATAATTAGGCCCTTGACAATGTTGGTTCCAGCTGCTTGTATGGCGGCCCGGCTCGGCGACGCACGGGACGGGAGGAGAGCGGGCTAGAGATGGGAGTCCGATCGTGAGCAGGATCACGATGCTCGTGACCGTCATGGCGATCGTGGTGGCCGCCTGCACGGGAGGATCCGTGGAGGACGACGCCCAGACCACCACCACCGTGGCCACGACCCAGGCGACGGTCACCACCACGGCAGCACCGGCGACCACCGCCGCCGACCTCGAACCGATCAAGTTGGGATCGGTGAACTCCCTCACCGGTCAGATCGTGTTCCCCGAGGCATCGGCGGCGGCGAAGGCGGTGTTCGACCGTGTGAACCGAGAAGGCGGCATCGACGGCAGGCCGATCGAGTACCTGATCGAAGACGACGCCGCCGACCCGGCCGGCGCCGCCCAGGCGGCCCGGCGCCTCGTCGAAGACGAAGGCGTCGTCGCCATGGTCGGCTCGGCCAGTCTGCTGGAGTGCGCCGTGAACGGTGCCTACTACGCCGAACAGGGCGTCTACTCGATCCAGGGGACCGGGGTCGATCCGCTGTGTTTCGCCTCGTCGAACATCTCCCCGGTCAACACCGGCCCGTACCTCGGCTACACGGTGTCCCTCTACTTCGCCAGCGAAGTGCTGGCCAAGGAGAACGTCTGCGCGCTCATCTTCGACATCCCCGACTTCCGCCCCGCCATGGACGCGGCGATCCAGCAGTGGCGGGACCTGACGGGAAAGGAGCTGGCGTTCAGCAACTTCACCCTCCAGTTCACCGACGACGTGACCCCCTTCGTGCTGCAAGCCCGGGACGCCGGGTGTGAGGTCGTGGTCTCCAACGGCCTCGACGTGCACTACATCGGGTTCATGCAGGCCCTGCAAGCCCAGGGCATCGACGACATGGCGTGGGTCGGGCTCACCTCCGGCTACACCGCCGAGGTGGCCGAGACCCTCGGTTCGATGGGTGCCGGTTCGGGGATCCTCCACGTCAACTCGGAGTTCGAACCGTTCACCCTCGACTCCCCGGTCCTCGAGGACTGGAGGAACCTGATGACGGAAGCAGGCGTGCCCCTCACGTCCTTCGCCGAAGGCGGCTACCTGGCGGCCACCATCATGGTGGATGTGCTGGAAGGCATCGACGGGCCCATCACCCGGGAATCGGTCTCCGAGGCGCTCCTCGCCCTGGAGGGCTACGAACATCCGATGATCGGAAGCCCCTACTCCTTCGGGGACGCGCCCGCCCACAACCCCAACCGGGCGTCGAAGTTCCTGCGGCTCTCCGGTGGCACCTGGGAGCTCGCCACGGACGATTGGGTCGTCCTGCCGACGGGCTGAGCGCCGGTGATCGACACCGCCATCGCCTCCCTGACCTCCGGCGGGGCCTACGCCCTGCTGGGGGTGGGGCTGGTGCTCACGTACCGGATGACCGGAGTGTTGAACTTCGCCCACGCCGTCGTCGGCGCCTTCGGGACCTACACCGCCATCGTCGCCTTCGAAGCGGGTGTGGGCTACGGCGCGGCGATGATCCTCGGGGTGGCGGTCGCCGCGCTGCTCTCCGGCGGCATCGGCGTGGTGATGGCACGCTGGTTCGCCGAGGAGGCCACGATCGTGCGTTCCACCGTCACCATCGCCATCTTCCTCGGCGTGTTGGTCGTCGGATTCCGGCTGTTCGGCGACACGCCGCGGGTGGTCCCGGCGCTGCTTCCCGGAGTCCGGCTGGAGGTCGGCACGGTGACGCTCACCGGGTCGACCCTCCTGTCCGTGGGCGGCGTGGCCGTGCTGGCGGGAGCCGTGGCGTGGTTCTTGGCGAAGACCCGCACGGGCATCGTCCTCCGGGCCGTCTCCGAGCGGCCCACCACCGCCCGGCTCCTCGGCGTGCCGCTACGGACCCTCGTGGTGGCGGTGTGGGCGGTGTCGGGGGCGGTGGCCGGGGCCGCCGTCACCATCATCGCCCCCACCCGCACGAACGACTACGCCAGCCTGGCGATCCTCATCCTCCCCGCCCTGGCGGCGGCCCTCCTCGGCGGCTTCCAGCGGGTGGGCGCCACCATCGTCGCCGGGTTCGGGATCGCCCTCGTCGAGCTCATGGGTGCCCGCATCCCGGCGGTGGCCCGGTACCGGACCGTCGTCCCGTTCCTGGTGATCCTGGCAGCGCTGTTGTGGATGCAGCGGAAGGAGGTGTGGGATGAGGCGCGGTGACCTGGTGCTCTTCGGGTCCGTCGCCGCCGCCACCGTCCTCTTCGCGCTGCTCCCGCCGTTCTGGGCGTTCCTCGCCTCCTCCGCCTTCATCTCTGCCCTCCTCGTCTCCAGCGTGGGAGTGGTCTACGGCCGGGCAGGGATGGTCTCGTTGTGTCAGGTGACCTTCGCCGGGATCGGCGGATGGGTGGTCGGCTACCTGGGGGTCGCCACCGCCGTCCCCTACCCCGTGGCCCTCGTGCTGGGGGCCCTGGCGGCGGTCCCCGTCGGTGTCGTCATCGGGCTCCCCGCCCTCCGGTTGAGAGGAGTCAACCTCGCCGTCGTCACCCTCGGTTTCGCCGTGGCCGTCTCTTCGGTCGTCTTCGTCCAAGGGTTCCCGGGGGCGAGGACCAACGACCCGGTCACCCGTCCGGGTCTGGTCGCAGGCGAGCGTGGATTCATGGTGTTCACGGCCGCCGTGTTCCTGGTCGTCGCCGCCGCCCTCCTCGCCACCAAACGGACCCGCTTGGGAGCCGCCTGGGAGGCCGTCCGGCACAGCGAACGGGCCACCGCCGCTCTCGGTTTGAGCGTGCCCTTCATCAAGCTGTCCGCCTTCGCGGTGAGCGCCTTCGTCGCCGGGCTCGCCGGCGGCCTCCTCGCCGCCCAGCTCGGCTTCCTCAACGCACGCAACGTCGAGCCGGTCGATTCCCTCGTCGTGTTCGTCATCGGCGTGTTCGTCGGAGCCCACCACGTCGGCGGGGCGCTCCTCGGCGGGGTCCTCGGATCGTTCTTCCCCGAGCTGCTGCGACGTTTGAGCATCCCCCAGGACGTCGGCCCGATCCTCTTCGCGATCGGCGCCACCCACATCCTCGCCCAAGGGGGACGCGGCCTCGCCGAGCATCTGGGGCGGCGTCGACCCGCCGCCGGAGGCGACGTCGTCGTCCTCCGCCCCGAAGGTGGGGCCCCGACCCGTCACCGGGCCGACCCCGGTCGGGACCTGGTCCTTCGGGCGTCGGGCATCGAGGTTCGATATGGTGCAGTCGTGGCCCTCGAGGACGTCGACGTCGAGGTCGCCCAGGGCCGGATCCTGGGCCTGATCGGACCCAACGGGGCGGGGAAGTCGACGCTCGTCGACGTGATCACCGGGTTCCACCGTCCCGACGCGGGGAGCGTCACCGTCGGCGAGACGGTCCTCGACGGGCTCCCTGCCCATCGTCGGGCACGGCTCGGCATCAGGCGGACCTTTCAGACCGAACGGACCGTCCCTGCCCTCGGCGCCGGCGACTACCTGCGGCTCGCCGCCGGGGGGCATCTCGACCGGGCCGAGGTCGTAGAGCTCCTCGCGTTCCTCGACGGACCCGACCCCGACACGCCGGTGTACGCGGTCGATACGGGGACCCGCCGGCGCTTGGAGATCATGGGATGCCTCGCCGCACGGCCGACGTTCCTGTTGTTGGACGAACCGGCTGCCGGGCTCACCGAGGACGAATCGCTCCGTCTGGCAGATCGCCTCCGGCAGGTCCCGGAACGTTTCGGTGTCGGGCTGTTGGTGGTGGAACACGACATCGACCTGGTCGCCGCCGTCTGCGACGAGCTGGTCGTTCTCGACTTCGGGCGGGTGATCGGCCGTGGTGCCCCCGACGAGGTGCTGGCGAGTGACGTGGTCGCCGAAGCGTATCTGGGTGTGTGAGAGACGAGGAGAGGTGATGGCGCGACTGAGGATGAACCAGGCCATCGGACGAGCCTTGGCGGACGCCATGGACGAGGATCCGACCGTCGTGGTGTTCGGCGAGGACGTCGCCGCGGCCGGCGGCGTCTTCAAGACGTCGGTCGGGTTGCTGGAGGCCTTCGGCCCCGACCGGGTCCGGGACACCCCGATCTCGGAGATGGCGATCGTCGGAGCCGCCGTCGGAGCCGCCATGGGTGGTCTCCGTCCCGTGGCCGAGATCATGTTCGCCGACTTCTTCGGGGTGGCCCTCGACCAGGTGGTCACCCAGGGCGCCCTCGTCCACTACCTGACCCGTGGAGCGGTGACGGTGCCGATGGTCGTACGGTCGTCGGTCGGTGCCGGGCGCGGGTTCGCCGCCACCCATTCCCGGACGGTGGAGGAGTGGTTCCTGTCGGCTCCCGGCCTGAAGCTGGTGGAGGTGTCGGGAGCGCGAACCGCCTACGGGTTGTTGCGGGCGGCGATCCGCGAGGACGGTCCGGTGGTGGTCCTCGAACCCCGTGCGCTGTACGGCAGCCGGGAGGAGTTCGAGCCGGGAGAGGACGCCGTGCTCGCCCTCGGCCGGGCCGAGGTGAGACGCCCCGGCGACGAAGCCACCGTCGTCGCCGTCGGCCAGACCGTCGGGATCGCCGACCGGGCGATCGAAGAGCTCGGGGCCTCCGTCGAGCTGATCGACCTGCTGAGCCTGCGTCCCTGGGACGTGGACACGGTGCTGGAGAGCGTCGCCCGCACCGGGCGGCTCGCCCTCGTCGAAGAGCATCCCTTCACGGGAGGTTGGGGGCCGGACGTGGCCAGCCGGGTCGGCCAGGAGCTGTTCGGTGACCTGGCCGCTCCGATCCTGCGGATCACCGCGCCCGACGTCCCCGTCCCCTTCGCTCGCGAACTCGAATTCCGCTACCTGCCGTCGGTGGAGTACGTGGCGTCGCAGCTCCGGACGTGGCTCGACACGGGGAAGCTCCCCGCCCCCTGGTGGGCGGACATCCGGGAGGGGGTCTGACATGGCGATCGGCGAAGGACCGGGATCGGTCACCACCTACGACGCCAAGACGCCGCTGCGTCGCCGGGAGGAGGTGATCGCCGACCCCCGCGCCCGGCTGGAGCGGATGATGGAGATCCGCCACGCCGAGCAGAAGATCCGGGAGCTGCACGAAGAAGGTCTCGCCTGGGGATCCACCCACAGTTGCGACGGACAGGAGGCCGTCGCCGTCGGTATCGCCGCCGCGGTGCCGCCGACCGACCACGTGGTCGGCGCCCATCGGGGCCACGGCCTGGGGTTGGCGATGGGGTTGACCCCCGAGCAGCTCCTCGGCGAGACCCTGGGGAGGAGCGTCGGGGCGGTCGAAGGCCTGGGCGGTTCCCCACATCTGGTCGAGACCAGCGTCGGTCTGGTCTTCACGGTGACCCTCATGGGGGCGGGGATCCCGATCGTCGCCGGCCTCGCCCTCGCCGCCCAGGTGCAGGGCAGCGACCGGGTGGCGGTCGCCGTCTTCGGTGACGGCGCGGTGAACATCGGAGCGTTCCACGAAGGCCTCAACCTGGCTGCCCTGTGGCGGCTCCCGGCGGTGTTCATCATCGAGAACAACCACTACGGGGAGTTCAGCCGGTACGACCGTACCACCACCGTCGAGCCACCGGCCCGGAGGGCCGAAGCCTACGGGCTTCCGTGGACGCTGGTCGACGGCCAGGACGTGGACGCCGTGATCGAAGCCGTCGGGACGGCCGTCGCCACGGCGAGGTCGGGTGGGGGTCCGACGCTGCTCGAGCTGAGGACCTACCGGTATTTCGGTCACTCCCGGTCCGATCGGGCTCCCTACCGGCCGGAGGGGGAGCTCGAAGCGTGGCGGGCCCGGGATCCTATCCGCATCCTCGGTGACCGCCTCGTCGCCGACGGGGTCGTCGACGAGGCCGACCTGGCGGCGATGGAGGAGCGGTGCCGGGAACGGGTGGAGGCGGCGGCGGCCCACGCCCTCGCCGCCCCCGTCACCGACGTCACGGCGATGTTCCGCCACGTCTACCCGGAGGCGGCGCCGTGATCGCCACGGTGAAGCTCCCGAAGGTGGGCGAGATGACCGAGGACGCCGAGGTCGTCGAATGGCATGTGGCGGTGGGTGACCGGGTCGCCGAAGGCGAGCCGCTGGTCGCCGTCGAGACCGACAAGGCGGTGGTCGACATCCCCGCTCCGATGCCGGGGGTGGTGGTCGAGATCCTGGCGTCTCCGGGTGACGTCGTCGACGTGGGTGGACCCCTCGCCCGACTGGAGGTGACGGGGTGAGCTCCGGGCCCGCCGGGGGCCTCCGGCTGGAGGGGATCACCGTCCACCGGGCCGGCATCCCCGTGGTGCGGGACGTCGGGTTCGACGCTCCCCGAGGTGCGGTGACGGCCCTGCTGGGAGCGAACGGCGCCGGGAAGACGACGCTGCTCGAGGCGATCTCGGGGGTGTTGCCGGTGGCGTCGGGGACGGTGTGGTTCGAAGGCGTGGACGTGACGGCGGCGCTCCCCGAACACCGCGTCGGCCTCGGCCTCGCCCATGTGGAGCAGGGTAGGACCGTGTTCGCCGACCTCACCGTCGAAGAGAACCTCAGGGTGGCCACCTCCGGGTCGGTCGCCGAGGCGTACCGGCTGTTCCCCGAGCTGGAACGGCGGAGACACCTACCGGCGGGCCTGTTGTCGGGAGGCGAACAGCAGATGCTCGTCATCGGCCGTTCCCTGCTGATGGAGCCGAAGCTGCTGATGGTCGACGAGATCTCCCTCGGTCTGGCCCCGGTCGTCGTCCGGCGCCTCATCCCCATCGTCCGGCTCTTGGCCGATCGGGGCGTCGGCATCTTGATGGTCGAGCAGTTCGCCACCATCGCCCTGGGGGTGGCCGACCGGGTGGTCGTCCTCGACCGCGGCTCGGTCGTCTACGACGGGGAGCCGGGCGGCCTCGAACGCCAGCCCGAGCTCCTCCACGGCGCCTACCTGGGGCGAGGCAGTCCGACGCCGTCACGACGGGAGGGCCTGCCGTGAGGGGACGCCTCGCAGGACGGCGGGCCCTGGTGACGGGTGGCGCCTCGGGGATCGGGGCCGCCTGCTGTTCGCTCATGGCCGCCGAAGGGGCGGAGGTGGTCGCCGTCGACCTCCCCGAGTCCCGTGCCGCCGGGGAGGCGGTGTGTGCCCGGATCGTGGACGAAGGGGGGACGGCGAGTTTCGTCGCCGCCGACGTCCGGCGTCCGGGCGCGGTGGCCGAGATCGTCGCCGACGGGGCCGCCGACGCCGTCGTGACGTCGGCCGGGGTCAGCCACCACCCCGACCAGTCGGACCTCGGCGACCTCCTCGACCTCTCCGTCGAGGCCTGGCGGTTCGTGCTCGACGTGAACCTCACCGGCACCTTCCTCACCTGTGTGGAGGCGGCCCGGGCGATGATCGACGCCGGCCGTCCAGGGACGATCGTCACCGTCGCCTCCGTCGCCGCCCGGATCCCCACCGCCGGGGTGTATTCGGTGTCGAAGGCCGCCGTCGCCATGCTCACCCGGTCGCTGGCGCTCCAGGTCGCCCCCTTCGGGATCAGGGTGAATTCGGTCGGTCCCGGCTACGTCGCCACCGCCATGTTGGAGGGGGTCGCCCAGGTGAGGGGGTCGAAGGGGACGGACGGATGGTTGGGGATCTGGGAGGAGCGGGTGCCCCTCGGACGCCTCGGCACCCCCGAAGACGTCGCCCGAGTGGTGTTGTTCCTGTCCAGCGAGGAGAGCGACTACCTGACCGGTTCGGTCCTCTACCCCGACGGTGGCTATCTGCTGCGGGGAGGGACGCGATGACCGCGGACACGCCAAGCGAGGAGGAGGAGCGATGGATCTCGTAGAGAAGATGCTGCAGGCCGGGGCGTACCCCCATTCGGAGGGGGTCGGCCATCCCGGCCCGATCATCGTCGAGCAGGTCCGGTGGCTGACCCGGGACGATCTCGAGTCCTTCTGGGTGCTCGACAACCACTACCCGCGGGGGATGAGCCCCCTCGGCGTCGACCTCGTCAACATCACCGGGATGATGACCCAGGCGATCGCCGAGCGGATCCCGTTGCCGCCCGGGCGGGGCCTGCACGCCGTGTTCGGCGGCAGCCACGTCTACGCCGCCGAGATCCCGGTCACCTCGGAATGGGAGATGGGGTTCCGCGGGTATCGGGCCGCCCAGAACATCCCCCGCATGATCGCCGGGTTCGCCGACGCCTGGAAGGAGGCGGTGGAGGAGCTGGAGACGGGGTTCGCCCATTTCCGGGACACCGACCCGACGTCGCTGGCCCCTCACGAGCTGGGACAGCACCTCGAAGACGCCATCACCTTCCACCTGCGGGCCTGGGAGATCCACTTCGAGATGATGTACCCGTTGCTGGCCAACTACGTGGGCTTCTACGGGCTCTGCGCCGAGTTCGGCATCCCCCCGAGTGAGATCTCGAAGTTCCTCCAGGGCTACGACACGAAGATCCTGGAGACCGACCGGGAGCTCTGGAAGCTCGCCCAGGCGGCCGACGAGCTCGGCCTGAGGGACACCTTCGTCGGACGGCCGGTCTCTGAACTCCGGGCGGCGTTGGAGGCGGGAGCTTCGGGCCGTGCCTTCCTCGAGCAGCTCGACGCGTTCCTGGACCGGTTCGGTTGGCGGACCGAAGGCATCATCGAGCCCACCTTCGTTCCCTGGATCGAAGATCCGACACCGGCCCTGGCGACGGTGAGGGGGTTCCTCTCCGGCGCCGGCTCGTTCGACTTCGAATCCGCCCACGCCGCCGCCGTGGAGGAGCGTGACCGGGCGGTCGCCGCCGCCAAGGAGCGGCTCACCGTCGAGGAGCAGGAGGCCTTCGACACCGCCCTGGCAGGATGTCGGGCCGCCAACTTCGCCTGGTGGAACGAAGAGCACAACTTCTACATCGACATGCGCAGCCACATCCCGGTCCGCCGGGCGGCGATGGCGATCGCTCGGGCGGCGGGGGCCGCCGACCCCGAGGATGCCATGTTCCTCTACGCCGAGGAGCTGTTGGACGTGGCGGCGGGCCGCCGCACCTGGGCGGAGTTCGCCGACGCTGTCGCCGACCGTCGGGCGTATTTCCGGGAATGGTGGGATCTGCGGGCCGACATGCCCAAGGTGCTCGGCCCGCCACCTCCCGAGGTGACGGATCCGGTGTTGAAGGAGATCCTCGGCGTCAACGAGGACTTCCTGCGGTCCCTCGGCGCCGTCGACCCGGACTCCGTCGAGTTGAAGGGGACGCCCGTGTCGAGCGGTGTGGCTCGGGGTCGGGCCCGGGTGCTTCGGTCGGCCGACGAGATCGGGCGCATCGAACCGGGAGACATCCTCGTGTGCGAGGCGACGACACCGAGCTGGACTCCGGCGTTCGGCATCATCGCCGGATGCGTGTGCGACACCGGTGGCACGCTGTCCCACGCCTCGATCGTGAGTCGTGAGTACCGGGTGCCGTGTGTCGTCGGGGTCGGCGTCGGATCGAAGGTGATCACCGACGGCGACATCATCGAGGTGGACGGCGGCGAGGGTCTGGTGAGGATCGTGGAGCGGGGATGAGCGGGCTGATCCGTTGGATCGACGACCTCGGCGGGGACGACATCCCGTCGGCGGGAGCGAAGCTGGCCCGGCTGGGCGAGCTTCGCTCCCTCGGCCTGTCGGTCCCCGAAGGGTTCGTCGTGACGACGGAGGCCTTCCGCATCTTCGCCGACTCCCTCGACGAGTTCATCACCCGCCATCTCGCCACGATCGACGACGCCGACGACTTGGCGAAGGTGGAGTCGGTGTCCACCACGATCCGCCGCGCCTTCGAAGCGACCCCGATCCCTCCCCACGTCGCCGCCCAGATCGCGGAGGCGTACGAGGAGTTGTCGGACCGCTGCCGCGACCTCAACGTGCCGACGGCGGTCCGCAGCTCCGCCGTCGACGAGGACACCGACTCGGCGAGTTTTGCCGGCCAGTTCGAGACCTACCTCGGCGTGGCGGGTGTCGACCGGGTCCTCGACGCCGTGCGTCGCTGCTGGGCGGGGACGTTCACGCCGCGTGCCCTCTCCTACCGGCTCCGTCGAGGCATCGACGACGCCGCCACCTCGATGGCGGTGGGGGTGGTGGAGCTGGTGCATGCTCGGGCCTCGGGGGTGACCTTCACCATCCATCCGGTGTCGGGGAAGAAGGACCGGGTGGTGGTCGAGTGCTCGTGGGGTTGGGGGGAGGCCGTCGTCCAGGGCCTGGTCACACCCGACCACGTCGAGGTCGGCAAGACCGACCGGCGAGTCCTCGAATACCGGGTCGCCACCAAGGAGATGGTGTCGATGTTCGACTACGCCCGGGGGGAGGTGGTCGAAGGGCCGATGCCGGCGCGTTTTCGCGACCGTCGGGTGCTCGACGACGAGGAGATCACCGCCGTCGTCGACGCCGCGTTGCGGATCGAGGACCACTACGGATACCCGGTGGACGTGGAATGGGTGATCTCGCGTCACCGGCGTCCCGGCGACCCCATCTCGGTGGTGCAGGCCCGTCCTGAGACCACCCGGAACGAACCCCGACAGCCCCGGCCGTCTGCTCCCGTCGACGTCGCGCAGCTCGCCCGGTCGTTCCTCTTGGGCAGGCCCGGTGGGGTCGTCGATGAGTGACGTCCCCCGATTGGGCCGGTACCGGGCGGTCGTCTGCGACGTCGATGGGGTCCTCCACGTCGGGGGCGACCCGTTGCCCGGCGCCGCCGCGTGGATCGAGACGGTCCGGGCATCCGATGCGGAGCTGCTGCTGGTGACCAACGCCTCGTGGGAACGGGAGGTGACGCTGGCCCGTCTCGCTGCGGCGGGCATCGTCGTCCCGGGAGAGCTGGTGGTGACCTCGGGGGAGGCGGTCGTCGACGAGCTGGCCAGGCTGACGATCCGACGGGTGGCGGTGATGGGGGCGGGGAGCGTGACCGAGGCCCTCGCCGACTCGGACATCGTGGTGGTGGCTCCGGGCGAACTCCTCGCTGACCCGTCGCGTTCGGCCCTCGTCCTCGGGGTGGCGGCGGATCGCCGGGTGGCGCTGCGGTGGCTGGGGCGGCTGGTCGAGGCGGGGGTTCCGGTCCTCTCGACGAACCGGGACATGGTCTACGCCGGGTCGGCGGGCCCCGAGGTGGGGACGGGGACCCTCATCGGCGAGCTGGAGCGTCTCGTCCCCGGGTTGGCGGTGCGGGCCTGCGGGAAGCCGTTCGCTCCGATGGCCCGGATCGTTCTGTCCCGGCTGGGAGGTGACGGGCCGATCCTCGTGGTCGGGGACAACCCCGACGTGGACGTGGCGTTCGCTCGGCGGCTGGGGGCCGACTCGCTGCTCGTGCTGACCGGCGCCGCCGACGATGCCGGCGAGAGCCATCCCACGTTCGTGGTGGACGACCTCGAACGTGCCTTGGAGATGATGGTGGGGGACCCGTGACCGTCTACGTCGCCGGGTCGTGGAGGCCGGGGCGGCGTGAGGTGACCGTGTTCGATCCGGCCGACCCGACGAAGGTGGTGGGAAGCTACGGGGCGGCCGATGCCGGTGACGTCGCCGAGGCGTGCAGTTCGGCGGCCAACGCCTTCGCCGACTGGTCGAGACGTTCCCCGGAGGATCGTGGCAGGCTGCTCCGGCGGGTCGCCGACCTCCTCGAACGCCGCGCCGAGGTGCTGGCGAGGCTGATCGTGGGCGAAGAGGGCAAGACCTTCGCCGAGGCGGAGGCCGAGGCGCGTCGGGCGAGCGCCGTCTTCCGGTATTTCGCCGCCGAGGTCTTCCAACCGGTGGGTTCGGTCCTCCCCGGCGCCGGGACGTGGTCGTTCTCCCGGCGGGTGCCGCGAGGGGTGGTGGCGGTGGTGACGGCCTTCAACTATCCGTTGCTGGTCCCGTCGTGGAAGATCGCCCCGGCGATCGGGTTCGGGAACACCGTCGTGTGGAAGCCGGCCCGGGGGGCGACGCTGGCGGCGATCGAGCTGTGCCGGGTGCTGGAGGAGGCGGGGATTCCCCCGGGGGTGGTCCACCTCCTCCCCGGGTCGGGAGCGGAGCTGGGCCCGGCCCTCGCCACCGACCCGCACACCGACGCCCTCACGTTCACCGGCTCGACGGGCGTGGGCCGGTCTCTGGAGCAGGCCGCGGCCGGACGGGGGGTGGCGGTGCAGCTCGAGATGGGCGGGAAGAACGCTGCGATCGTGCTCGCCGACGCCGACGTGGACCATGCGGCCCGGCGGATCGCCTACGGCGCCCTGTCGGGGACGGGACAGAAGTGCACCGCCATCGAGCGGTGCATCGTGGAGGAGACGGTGGCCGACGAACTGGTGGCACGTCTCGCCGACGAGTTCGTCGCCTGGCGGGTGGGGCCGGGACTCGACCCCGAGACGAAGATGGGACCGGTCGTGGACGGCGATGCCTTCCGGCGCATCTCGGCCACGATCGAGGAGGCGACCGGGAGGTGGGGGGCGGTGTTGGTGACCGGTGGGGTCTCGCCCCTGGCGAAACGGACGGGGGGCTTCTTCGTGGCCCCGACGCTGCTCGACGGGGTGCTTCCGACCCATCCGGTCGCCGTCGACGAGGTGTTCGGACCGGTCCTGGCGGTGCTGCGAGTCGCCGACGTCGCCGAGGCCGTCGACGTCCACGAGGCGACCCCCTTCGGCTTGAACGCGGGGATCTTCACCAGGGACGTCGATCTGGCGCTCGACCTGGTCGATCGGCTCACGGTGGGGATGGTGCATGTGAACGACGTCTCCGGTTTTCCGCCCTACGCGCCCTTCGGCGGCCGGAAGGATTCGGGCCACGGACCCCTCGAGTCGGGGAAGTCCGCCGTATCGTTCTTCACCGAGGAGCAGGTGGTGCATGTGCACCGGCACCGATCTTGACGAACTATTTAAGCAATCATATCATCAGACATCTAACGGACTTTGAGGCGAGGGCATGGCGCGAACCGGGAAGGAATACCTCGAAGGCATCGGCGACGACGGCCGGGTGGTGTGGCTCGGCGGCGAACGGGTCGACGACGTCACCACCCATCCTGCCCTCCGTGGCACCGCCGAAACCATCGCCGAGCTCTTCGATCTCCAGCACGAACGGGCCGAAGAGTGCCTCGTCGACGACCCTGAGCTGGGGCTCGTCAACGTGAGCCACATCATCCCCCGGTCCCGTGACGACCTCCGGCGGCGCCGGGTCGGTTTGGAGCTCGCCGCCCGGACCCACGCCGGGCTCTTGGGGCGGAGCCCCGACTACATCAACGTCACCCTGGCCGGATTCGCCGGCCGGGCCGATATCTTCGCCATGAACGGCAACGAACGGGGCGCCGCCAACATGGTCGCCTACCAGCGTTACGTCGCCGAATACGACCTCGCCACCACCCACGCCATCATCCATCCCACCGTGGACCGCCGCCTGTCGGTGACGGACCAGCACGGTGAGTTCGCCGTCCACAAGGTGGGGGAGACGGCGGACGCGATCGTCGTTCGGGGCGCCCGGGTGCTGGCCACCCTGGCGCCCTTCGCCGACGAACTCGTCGTGTATCCGGGCCAGCCAGTTCCCAAGGACTGCCCCCAGCACGCCTTGGCCTTCGCCGTCCCTATGAACACCCCCGGCCTCGTCTTCTTGTGCCGGGACTCCTACGGCGTCGACGCCCCGCCCTTCGACCGGCCCTTCTCGTCCCGATTCGACGAACAGGACGCGATCGTGTTCTTCGACGACGTCGAGGTCCCGAAGGATCGGGTCTTCGTCGACGGCGACCCCGAGATCTACGCCAAGGTGATGTCGACCGGCTGGACGGCGAACATCATGCAACACACGACCATCCGGGCCCTCGCCAAGCTCGAATTCGCGTACGCCCTGGCGACCCAGATGGTCGAAGTGGTGGGTGACCGGAACCCGGGGGCGGCGATGCTGCTGGGGGAGATCTGGACCTACGCCGAACTCACCCGCTCGGCCCTGGAAGCAGCCGAGGCGGGGGCGTACGAATGGGGCAACGGTGTCTGGTTCCCCGACGAGCGCCCCTTCCGTGCCCTTCGACCGACCCTCCCCGGGTGGTTCGCACGGGTGCGGGAACTGTTCGAAGCCCTCGGATCGCACAACCTGTTGACCACCCCCACCGAAGGCGAGCTCGACACCCCCGCCCTCAGGCCTCTGATCGACCGCTACCTGCGGGGAGCGGACGTCGACGCCAGGGAGCGGGCCCGTATCTATCGTGCCGCCTGGGATTTCGTCGGCTCGGCCCTCGCCTCGAGGAACTTCCTCTACGAGCGGTACTACCTGGCCTCGCCGGTGCGCACCTACCCCCTCGCCCACATCGCCGCCCAGAAGGAGCGGGACTGGTCCGAGGTCGTGGCCGACGTTCTCGAGCGGGGTCTGGCCGCCCCCGACACGAAGTGGATGACGAGAAAGGAGACGTCCGATGGGTGACATCGCCGCAGCGGCCTTCGTGGCCCACATTCCGACCTTGGTGATCCCCGAGGAGATCCGCCGCCAATGGGGAGACGGCGAAGACACGACGCTGGCGGCAGGCCTGGAACGAGTCCGGGAGCGCCTCGACGACGTCGGCGGCATCGACACGTTGGTGATCATCGACACCCACTGGTTCACGACCACCGAGCACGTGCTCGCCGGCGCCGAGCACTTCCGGGGCGTGTACACGTCCGAGGAGATGCCCCGGGCCATCTGCGACAAACCGTACGACTATCCGGGGGCACCCGACTTGGCCAAGGTGGTCCATGAGACGGCGAAGGCGGCCGGGGTGCGGACCACCAACGCCACCAGTCCTGCCCTTCCGGTGCACTACCCGACCCTCATCCTCTTGGACTACCTCCATCGAGGCGAAGGGGTGCTCTCGATCGGGATCTGCCAGACCGCCCAGGCGCACGACTTCCTCGAGTTCGGGCGGGTGCTGGGTGAAGCCATCCGCCGCAGCGGAGCCCGAGCGGCGATCCTCGCCGCCGGAGGGATGAGCCATCGGTTCTACCCCCTCGGTGAGATCCTCGACCATCTGTCGTACGACCCCTTCCACATCATCACGCCCGAGGCGCGAGGGATGGACGAGAAGATCATCGGTCTCTGGGAGCGTGGAGACCACGCCGCGGTGATCGACATGTACCCCGAGTACCGGAAACACTCGCCCGAAGGGTTCTTCGGCCACTACCTGATCATGGCGGGCGCCCTGGGAGGCAGGGACTGGACTGCTCGCGGGGTCAAGCTCTCCGACTACGAGAACTCCGTCGGGACCGGGCAGGTGCACGTGTGGTTCGACCTGGGAGACTCGTGAGCGAACCGCCACGTCTCGACCTCGGCCGATACTCGACCGTACTCCTCGACCTCGACGGAACCGTGTACGTCGACTGGAAGCCGTTGCCCGGCGCCGTCGAGTTCGTGGCCGCCTGCGAGGAGGCCGGGGCGAAGGTGGGGTTCCTCACCAACCTGTCGCTGTGGCCGAAGGGGCATTGCCTGGATGCGTTGGAGGACATGGGGATCAAGGTGAGTCCGTCCCGGGTGCTCTCGGCGGTGGACACGATGTGCCACACCGTCGGCCGGACCCTCGAGGGTCGCAACGTCGCCTGTCTCACCGCCGAACACGTCGCCCGTCGTCTGGAGCTGGCAGGTTTCCGGACGTTCGACCTCATCGGCGATCCCGGGGCGGTCGGCGACGGGATCGACGGGGTGGTCGTGGCCCAATGCGAATACCTCGACGAAGGGGGCATCGCCCGGGCGGCCGAACTGGCAGGCGCGGGTGTTCCGGTGTTCACGACCAGCACCCGGGGCAAGATGCCGACACGCCGCGATGACATCCTGTCCGCCGGCGAGATCCTCGCCGCCATTCGGGCCAGGGCCGACTTCGAGCCGATCGACTGTGGGAAGCCTTCCCAGATCTTCGCCGATGCCGCCGGATCCCTCCTGGACCTGAGCGAACCGGTTCTGGTGGTCGGGGACGCCCTCGACAGCGACATCGCCCTCGCCAACAACAACGGCTGGGACGGCCTCCTGATCGACTCGCCCTTCGGGGAGGAGCCGCCGCCGGTGGCGTGGCCTGTTCCCACCTTCCGGGCCCACTCCCTCGCCGCGGCGTTGGAGGGCGAACTGACGGTGCCGGTGCCGTCGACGACGAACCGGTGAGGGTGCCTCACCCGAGGGGGCTCGGTCGGGGGTGGGGTTTCCCGATCTAGAGTGGGGACGATGTCTGCAGACGCCCCGGACCAGGGTTCGGTCGATCCGATCGTCTTCGAGGAGGCGGCCCGGGCCCGGCTCTCCCGGGTCTCCGACGACGTCGACCTGGAGGTCATGTCGATGGTCTTCGACATGATCCGTGTCGTGAACCGGTTCCTCCACGACTTCGACAAGCACGTCTACCGGCCGATGGGTCTGAGCTGGGCGGGCTTCCGGGTGCTGTTCTGCCTCTGGGTACAGCCGGGCTCGTCGTCGGCGCGGCTGGCCGTGCTGTCCGGTGTCTCTAGGGCGACCGTGTCGAGTGTCCTCAACACCCTCGAACGGGACGGTTTGGTCAGCCGTCACCGTCGGTCCCAGGACCGGCGGGTCGTCACGGTCACGTTGACCGGCGCCGGGGAGCGGGTGGTTCGCGAGGCGTTCCTCCGCCAGCACGCCCGCGAGCGTGAATGGCTGTCGAAGCTCTCCCCCGAGCAGGTGTTCCAGACCATCGAGGTGCTCCGGGATCTGCTCTCGCGGCCGGCTCCGCACGACGGCGGCGAAGCCGGCAACGACATTGGATCGTAGAAAACCTCCGGATTCGGTCGCCGGCCCCTGCGATTTCACCTAACATGCCGCCCCACTCCCCACCCCTGGTGGGTTGGGGCGACGAAACGGAGGAGACGGATATGAAGAAGACGCGTATCGCGCTCGTCGCCGCCATCGCTATGGTGGTGGCGGCCTGCGGCGGAGGAGGTGAACCGGTCGCCGGTGAAGGGTCGGAGACGACCGCACCCCCAGCCACCACCGCCCCACCGGCGGACGCCGGCGCCGAGACCCCACCAGCCGACGACCAGCCCGAAGGTGGCGTACTCACCATCGGCCTCTACCAGGAGCCCGACAACCTGAACCCGTTCCTGGCGGTCCAGACCGCCAGCAGGCTCGTGCGGGAGCTGACGATCGAAGGCCTCTTGGATGCCGATCCCGACGGCAACTTCGTTCCTCAGCTCGCCGCCGAAGTCCCGACGGTGGAGAACGGCGGGATCTCCGAGGACGGGCTGACGATCACCTACCGGCTTCGGGACGACGTCACCTGGTCGGACGGCCATCCCTTCACCTCCCGTGACGTCAAGTTCACGTGGGAGGCGGTAATGAATCCGGGCAACGCCGTGAACAGCCAGTCGGGGTACGACCAGATCGAATCGATCGAGACCCCCGACGACCAGACCGTGGTCGTCACCTTCTCCGAGCTGTACGCGCCCGCGCTGTCTCTCTTCAGCATTCCCGACGGGATCCTCCCCGCCCACGTGCTGGAGGGCCAGTCGATGGCCGACGCCGAGTACAACCGGACACCCGAAGGCACTGGGCCGTTCGTCGTGACCGAGTGGCGTTCGGGCGACTCGATCGTGCTCGACCGCAACCCGAACTACCGGGAGGCCGGCAAGCCGATCCTCGACCGGATCGTCTTCAAGATCATCCCCAGCCGTGAAGTGGGGATCGCCCAGATCCGATCCAACGAGATCGACGTCCTGTGGGATCTCATCGAGAGCCAGATCCCAGAGTTCCAGGCTCTCGAGGGAGTGGACCTCCAGGTCGTGCCCTCTTCGAACGTCGAATACCTCGGTTTGAACCTGAGTGCCGACTTCGACCCCGCCAACCCGCATCCGATTCTGAGCGATGCGCGGGTCCGGCAGGCCCTCGCCATGGCGATCGACCGCCAGCCGATCGTCGACGAGCTGCTGTTCGGGATGACCGAGGTGGCCACGTCGCCCATCGGGCTGGGTTGGGCGGCACCCGAAGGGTTGGGTCTGCCGCCCTACGACCCGGCCGGCGCCGCCGCCCTCCTCGAAGAGGCAGGATGGGTCGACTCGGACGGCGACGGCATCCGCGAAAAAGACGGACAGCCCCTGAGCCTCGAGATCACCACCCCGGCGGGGAGCCAGCTCCGGGAGCTGACCGAGCAGATTCTGCAGGAGCAGTTCCGGGCGGTCGGCATCGACCTCGTCATCAACAACGTCCCGGCGGCGACCCTGTTCGGCAACTGGCAGGAGAACGGGAAACTGAAGCGAGGCGACTTCGATATCGTCATGGACACGTGGGGTCCGGACCTCGACCCGGACGCCTTCCTGTCCACCCTGTTCTCGTCCGACCAGATCCCGACCGAGGCGAACGGCGGTGAAGGCTGGAACTTCTTCCGGCTCGTCGACCCCGAGTTGGACGCGGCGATCGCCGAGGGTCGCAGCACCTTGGACCTGAACAAGCGGAAGGCGGCGTACCGCACCGTCGTCGAGCGGATCCTCGACGCCGGCGTGTACATCCCCCTCTACAAGAGGTCCCGGATCAACGCCTTCACCTCCCGGGTCCAGGGCGAAGCGCCCAACCCGTGGGACGAGTTCACCTGGAACGCCAAGGACTGGTCGCTGAGCGGCTAGCAGGTAGCGAGTAACCGACGGGGAGGCACGGCATGCACCGCTTCATCGCACGACGGCTGGTGCAGGCCGTGCCTCTCCTGTTGGGCATCTCGGTCTTGGCGTTCCTGCTGCTCCAAGCCACCCCCGGCGGGCCCGGCGCTGCCTACCGCGGCATGGCCAACGTCTCCGCCGAGGATCTGGCACGCATCGAGCGGGAACTCGGTCTCGACCGGCCGCTTCCCGTGCAGTACGTGTCCTGGCTGGTTCGGTTCGTGCAAGGCGACTGGGGGATCTCTTTCGTCGCCCGCAGACCGGTCCTCGAACTGGTGATGGAGCGGCTGCCGGCCACCCTCATGCTGATGGCCGCCGGACTCGGTGTCTCCCTGCTCCTCGCCGTGCCGCTGGGGATCATCGCTGCGGTCAAGCGGAACTCGTGGATCGACCACACCCTCACGTTGGGGAGCTTCGTGGGGCTCTCGATCCCCGTGTTCTGGCTCGGGTTGATGCTGATCGTCGTGTTCACGGTGTGGTTGGGCTGGTTGCCGGGAGGGGGGATCGGACCCCCCGGGGAAGACCCCGACCTCCTCACCCGACTCCGGTATCTGCTCATGCCCACCCTCGCCCTCTCCGCCGTCTCGATCGGTTTCTTCACCCGGTACCTGCGGGCTTCGATGATCGAGGAGATGGGGACCGACCACATGATGTTCGCCAAAGCCCGGGGCATTCCGGCCCGTCGGCGGTACCTCCGCCACGCCCTCAAGAACGCGTCGATCCCGTTCGTCACGGTGGTCGCCATCCACATTCCCGAGTACCTCGTCGGTGCCCTGGTGGTGGAGACGATCTTCTCGTGGCCGGGGACGGGTCGGCTGTTCTGGGAGTCGGCGGTCAGGTTCGACTATCCGGTGCTGATGGGGATCCTCGTCCTCGTGTCGGTTCTCGTCGTCCTCTCCAACCTGCTCGCCGACGTCTTGTACGCCCAACTCGACCCGAGGGTTCGTTATGGCTGAGACCTCTACCTCCGAAGTCGTCGGCGCCGAGGAGACGCCGGTTCGGTTCGCCGGATGGCGGGCGTTCGCCCGTAACCGTCTGGCGGTGGTCGGCGCCGTCGTGTTGTTCGTCATCGTGGTGGCGTCGGTGTTCGGGCCGGCGCTCACCCCGTACGACACGACCACCCAGGACATCCCGTCCCGCCTCCAGCCGCCCTCCCTCGCCCACCCCATGGGCACCGACGAGCTCGGCCGGGACACCCTGACCCGGGTGTTGGCCGGTGGCCGGCTGTCGCTGAGTGTCGGCCTGTTGGCCACCCTCTTGGCCCTGTCGATCGGGATCACCGTCGGCGCCCTCGCCGGCTACTACGGCGGGTGGGTCGACACGGCCCTCATGCGCCTCGTCGACCTGGCACTCTCCCTCCCCGACCTGTTCCTGCTGATCTTGGCCAGTGCCCTCTTGGGGCCGAGCTTCACGACGATGGTGATCATCATCGGGCTGGTTCGGTGGATGAACGTCGCCCGGTTGGTCCGAGGGTCGTTCCTGAGCCTCCGGGAACGGGAGTTCGTCGCCGCCGCCCGGGCGGTCGGGGCGGGTTCGCGGCGGATCATCCTTCGTCATCTCCTGCCGAACTCCCTCAGTCCGATCATCGTGGCCGGCACCTTGGGGGTCGCTTCGGCGATCATCGCCGAGTCCACCCTCAGCTTCCTCGGTTTGGGGCTGCAGCCGCCGACGTCGTCGTGGGGCAGCATGCTGCGGAACACCCAGGCGTTGATCTTCAGCTCGCCGTGGGCGCCCGTCTTCCCGGGCCTGATGATCTTCCTGACCGTGGTGTCCATCAACTTCGTCGGCGACGGGCTTCGGGAGGTGTTCGATCCTCACGGGGCGACGCTGTCCCGTTCGGCCTTCCACCGCCGTCTCCGCCGACTCCTCGATGCCGCCGAACGCCGCACCGAGGCGGCTTCCTGAGCGGGCGACCCTTCCGGCCGGGCCGGGCGTTCGGGCCGCGGTGGCTTCGTGCTCGGATGCGGCCGTCGCTCAGACGAGGAAGGTGGCGTCTGCCGCGTCCTGGGGGTGATGGCACGCGACCCGGTGGCCGGGCTCCAACTCGGTGAGGGCCGGCACCTCGGAGGCACACATCTCTTCGGCCCCGGGGACGGGACAGCGGGTGCGGAACCGGCATCCCGACGGAGGGTTCGACGGGGAGGGGAGGTCGCCTTCGAGGATGATCCTGGTCCGGACCCGTTCGACTTCGGGGTCGGGCACGGGCGCGGCGGAGAGCAGCGCCTGGGTGTAGGGGTGCCGGGGACGGCTGAACACCGTGTCGCGGGGCCCCTGTTCGACGATGCGTCCCAGATACATGACGGCCACGTCGTCGCTCACGTGGTGGACGACCGACAGGTCGTGGGCGATGAACAGGTACGTGAGTCCGAGACGTTCCTGGAGGTCGGAGAGGAGGTTGAGGATCTGGGCCTGGACCGACACGTCGAGGGCAGAGACCGGTTCGTCCAAGACGACTAGGGACGGGTCGAGGGCCAAGGCTCGGGCGATCCCCACCCGTTGCTGTTGGCCTCCCGAGAGCTGGGCGGGTCGGCGCCCGGCGTGACGGGGGGCGAGACCGACGAGCTCCAACAGCTCGCGGACCCGTTCGTTTCGGGAGTGCCGATCCCCGATGCCGTGGACCACGAGGGGTTCGGCGACGATTTGGGCGACGGTCATTCGAGGGTTGAGGGAGGCGAAGGGGTCTTGGAAGACGATCTGGACCTGGCGGCGGAGGGTCCGCAGGTGTTCTCCGTCGGCCCGGGCGACGTCGATGACCGGTCCGTCCGGCGGCCGGAAGAGGATGGAGCCCGCGTCCGCACCGACGAGGCCGACGACACAGCGGGCCGTGGTCGACTTGCCGCAGCCCGACTCTCCGACGAGGCTCATCGTGGTGCCGCGCCGTACTTCGAAGTCGATCCCCGAGACGGCCTCCACCCAGCCGACGGTGCGGCGGATGAACGAGCCCTGTCGCACCGGATAGCGTTTGACGAGGCCCCGAACCCCGAGGACGACGTCGGGGGCGAGGGTCTGGTCGGCGGTCGTCGGGTGGGTGGCGGTCACCGGGAGGTCTCCAGGGTGGCGGTGAGGTCTTTGGCGAAGTGGCAGGCGACGAGGCGTTCGCCGCCGACGGGGACCGGCTCGGGTTCGATCGCTCGGCAGACGTCGGCGGCATAGTCGCAGCGGGGATGGAACCGACAGCCCGGCGGCGGATCGAGGAGGGAGGGCGGCATACCGGGGATCGACCGTAGGCGCCGGTCTCCGTCGGCACCGAGGTGGCTCACCGAATCCAACAGCCCCCGGGTGTAGGGGTGGCCGGGTCGACGGTAGACGTCGTCGACGGGGCTCCGTTCGACCAGCTTCCCGGCATACATCACCTGCACCGTCTCGCAGAACCCGGCGACCACCCCGAGGTCGTGGGCGATGAGCATCACCGCGGCTCCTCGTTCGTCGGCCAGCCCGAGCATCAGGTCCATCACCTGGGCCTGGGTGGTGACGTCGAGGGCCGTGGTCGGTTCGTCGGCGATGATGAGCGACGGGCTGCACATGAGGGCCATGGCGATGACGACCCGCTGGCGCATCCCTCCGGAGAACTGATGTGGATAGTCGTCGAGGCGGCGGCGAGGGTTGGGGATGTGGACGTCGGCGAGGGCCTGGGCGGCGATCTCCACCGCTTCGCGGCGGGTGACGTCGAGGTGGGCGCGGAGGGTCTCGACCATCTGGTCTCCGATCGTGAAGACCGGGTCGAGGGCCGTCATGGGGTCTTGGAAGATGATGGCGATGTCCCGCCCTCGGATCTGGGACAGCTCGTCTTCGGCCATGTCCAGCAGATCTCGGCCTTTGAACCATGCCTGCCCTCCGACGACGGCGCCGGGAGGTTCGATCAGGCCCATGATGGAGGCGGCCGTCGCCGATTTCCCGGAGCCGGACTCCCCGACGACGCCGAGCCGTTCCCCCGGCCGGAGGTCGAAGGAGACGTCGTCGACGGCGCGTACGAGTCCGGCGTCGGTCATGTACACGGTGCGGAGATGGCGGACGTCGAGGAGCGGCTGTTCCATGATGGTCGGGCGATCATACGATGTTCCGTAGTAGCTTGCCGCCGTGATGGCCTGCGAGGCGTCCCCTTTCTCCGATTTCACCGTTCCCCCCGACCCGGGGATCCGCCTGCCGGTGGATCCTCCGCCGGTCCGGGTAGTCCCGGAGCCGTCGGCGTTCCCGGCGGTGGAGGCACCGGACGCCGGCCCGTTGGTGGAGGTCGGCGGCGGGCGGATCACCGCCTTGGCCGTCTACCACCAGGCGTGCCTGCCCGCCGCGGTCCCCGTCGTGTGGCTCCGTCGGGCGGTGGCGGACCGGCTGTCGGGTGCCGTGGCTGCGTTGCCTCCCCGTTTCGGGCTCGCCGTGTTCGACGGGTGGCGACCCCTCGAGCTTCAGCGGTTCCTCCATGCCGACGCGGTGGCGAGGTTGGGCGAGGCCGGCGGGTTCGTGAGCGAACCTTCCGCCGACCCCCGCCGCCCACCGCCCCATCTCACCGGGGGCGCCGTCGATCTCACCTTGACGTTCGACGGCGAGGCGCTGGCCCTCGGTACCTGCTTCGACGCCTTCGTGGCCCGGTCGGCGGCGGACGCCTTCGAGGACGAGCCGGGCGTCGTGCGGACGCTTCGGCGGCTCCTCCATCAGGTGATGACGTCGGCGGGGTTCGTGCCGTTGGCGTCGGAGTGGTGGCATTTCGAGTATGGGACGCCCCGGTGGGCGGCTCTTCGGCAGGTGGCGCCCCTCTACGGGCCGGTCGAGCCCGTATGAGGCTCAGGTCGCCTCGATGAGGTGGCAGACGCATTCGCCTCGGCGGTCCGACAGGCTGGAGGCGCGACGGGCCAGGGAGTCCAGTTCGGCGCGCAGTGCCTCCAATTCGCGGATGCGGCGGTCGATCTCTTCGGCGTGGCGCTCGAGGAGACCCCGGACGTAGCTGCACGGCGGCTCCCCGCCCAGGTCCATGGCGATCATCTCGCGGATGTCGTCGAGGGCGAGTCCGAGGTCCCGGGCACGGCGGACGAAGCGGAGACGGCGGAGGTCGTCTTCGTCGTAGTCGCGGTACCCGGAGGCGGTACGTTTCGGCTCGGGGAGGATCCCTTCGGCTTCGTAGAAGCGGATCGTCGCCGGTTCGAGCCCGCTGGCGGCTGCAGCCTCCCCGATCCTCACTCGTCGTGAC
>WFOA01000158.1 GCA_015488325.1 Acidimicrobiia bacterium
GCCCGCAGCCGCAGGACCGTCGCCCGCGCCATCTCGATGCCACCGGCCGTCGCCGACACCTCGACCACCTGGATGCGCTTGCCCTCCCGGACCACCCGGCTCTCGGTCCGCAGCGGTACGGTCGGTACCTTCCGGAACAGCTCGACGGTGACACGACCGATCTCCATGGGGGCGAGGGTGGGGACCGCCTCGGCCGCACGGACCAGGAGGCCGGCCACCACCCCGCCGTGCTGGCCGTCGTCGTACCATCCCGCCCGGGCGAGGGGTGTCGAGTCCACCACCGCCGGATCCTCCGTCTGGAGGTACGGGGCCTCGGGGACCGTCACCGCCACCTCCGGCGGGCCGGCGCCATCGCCCGCCAGGTCGCCACGACCTCTTCGGGGTCGATGAGGTCGGGCCGGTCGGCTTCGGGGAGGCCTTCCGACGCCGCCACGATCGCCGCGTTCAGCGTCCCCACCGCTCGGCGGACTTCGGCCTCGTCTTCGAGCGGCCACACCCGGCCCAGCCGAGCGTGGGCGTCCCGGACGGCGGCGTGGGCTCGGTCGAGCCGGCGCTGGCGGTCAACCCACTTCTTCGCCCACCAGGCGGGATCGTAGGTGCCGTCCAGGTCGGGGAGGGGCTCGCCCATCCCCGGGAGGGCGTCGAACAGCCCGTCTTCCTGCGCCCGGCGGATCTGGCGTTCGGCGAACGATTCGTAGATGTCGGCCATCGGGTCCTCCACGGTCTCGAACATCAGGGTAGAGGGCTTCGTGCCCGGCCCGGGTCGGTGCCGAAAGACTGGACCGGACACCGCCTGCCGATAAGCTGACGAGGGTGACGACCGCCGTCCGTACACGGGCTCCCATCCGCACCGAATGGCCCTTCTACGTCGATTCGGTGATCGCCGGCACCCTCGGGGTGGTGTTGGCGCGGCTCATCGAGCAGTTCGGGTTGGCGATCGGAGGCTGGGTGTTCGACCGGGACCCGATCCTCGACCACGTCGGCACCCGGTTCCAGGCCGCCGGGTCCGACCTGGCGTACGCCGGGGGCACCCTCGCCGCCCTCGCCGCCGGGATCTTCTTCCTCCTCATCTACCCGGGGTCGAAGGATCGGAGCACCGGCCGGCTCACGTTGCTCTGGGTCACCCTCCACTCGTTCCGGATCGGTCTCACCGACCTGGCGTTCATGCCGTTCGCCGAGACGTCGGCCCGGAGAGCCCTGACGGAGATGAGCGTCCCCGCCGGGCTCGACATCGTCTTGGCCGCCACGGCCGCCGTCGGCCTCATCCTCGTCGCCCTGGCGGCAGCTCCGGCGTTCCTCGCGTTCTCCCGTCACCCGAGTGAGGTGGCCACCAGCCGCGACCGTCTCCGCTTCGTGGCGTTGCTGGCGGTCCTCCCCGGTCTGGTCTCGCCGCTGTTGGCCGTGCCGTTCTTCCTCCCCGATCCCACCGGCCACGTCCTGAAGGTGCTTCCTTTCGTCGGCTTGTTCACCGTGATCACCCTGGCCGGATCGCCGGGGACGAAACACATCATCCCGCCCACAGAACCCGTCGACCGGAGGATCTCCTGGGGACTGGTCGCCACCGCCCTCCTCGTCCTCGCGGTCTTCCAGTTCGGGCTCCGAAGCGGGATCCCGATTCCGCCGTGGGACGAGAACCTGAATCTCCGCCTGTGACCGCCGCCGTCGTCACGGTGTCCGACGGCGTCGCCGCCGGGGTCCGGGAGGACCGCTCGGGGCGTGCACTGGTCGAAGCACTGCACGACCTGGGCTTCGCCATCGTCCACCGTTCCGTCGTCCCCGACGAAGTCGACCGGATCGAGGCGGCACTGCGGGCCGTCGTTCCCGTGGCACGACTCGTGGTCACCACCGGGGGCACCGGCTTCGGACCCCGGGACGTGACCCCCGAGGCGACTCGACGGGTGGTGGAACGGGAGGCACCGGGGCTGTTCCATCTGATGTTGGCTCGCGGTGTCGATTCGACCCCGATGGCCGCCCTCACCCGAGGTGTGGTGGGGACGGTGGGCACGACCCTGGTGGTGAATCTCCCGGGGAGTCCCCGGGGTGCCACCGAGAACCTGGCGGCCCTCGCTCCGGTCCTCGACCACGTCCTCGACCTCCTCGCCGGGCACACCGAGCACCGTTGACGCCGTTCGCGGCCGGCGAGCCGATCTTTTCGGCGGATCAGGCGACACGTGAACGACCGTTCGCGTAGGGTCACCGTACGCGCACGAGGAGGAAGGATGTACCCGCCTGCGTTCGAATACGCAGCGCCCGAATCCGTGGAGGAGGCCCTGGACCGTCTGGCCGAAGTCGGTGACGAGGGTCGGATCCTCGCCGGGGGACAGAGCCTCATCCCGATGATGAAGCTGCGGTTGGCCGCCCCGGCCCACCTGATCGACATCAACGAGATCGCCGAACTCGCCTACATCCGGGAGGTGAACGGGCATCTGGCGATCGGTGCCCTCACCCGCCACGCCGACGTCGTACGGTCGGAGGTGGTCGCCGGCGGCTGTGCGACGATGGCGTCGGCGGCGCCCTGGGTGGCGGATCCCCTCGTCCGCAACCGGGGCACGGTCTGCGGGTCGGTGGCGCATTGCGACCCCGAAGGTGACTGGAACTCGGTGATGCTGGCCGTCGGCGCCGAGGTGGTGGCCCGCTCCAAGCAGGGGGAGCGGGTGATCCCGATCTCCGAGTTCGTCGTCGACTTCTTCACGAACTCCCTCCGGCCCGGGGAGATGGTCACCGAGCTGCGGGTGCCACGCGACGACGACCGCAGCGGCGGGGCGTACCTGAAGCTGGAGCGGAAGATCGGCGACTACGCCACGGTGGGCGTGGCGGCACACCTCCGGCTCGACGAGCAGGGCCGGATCGCCCGGGCCGGGCTGGCGCTCACCTCGGTCGGTCCGATCAACCTGAAGGTCACCGAAGCCGAGGAGATGATGGTGGGCCAAGAGCCCGGCGACGAGCTGTTCGCCGAAGCCGCCCAGATCGCCGCCCGCACGTGCGAACCCACCTCGGACGTCAGAGGGCCGGCCGAATACAAGCGGTCGGTCGTGGCCGCCTACACCCGCCGGGCCTTCGGTCGGGCCTTGGCCGGAGCGAGAGGAGAGACATGATGGAGATCGAGGTCACCGTCAACGGAGTCGCCTACCGTCGGGACACCGAACCCCGACGCCTCCTCGTCGACTTCATCCGCACCGAGCTCGGTCTCACCGGCACCCACATCGGGTGCGACACGACCTCGTGTGGGGCGTGCACCGTCCTCTTCGACGGGGTCCCCGTCAAGTCCTGCACCATGTTCGCGGTGCAGGCCGACGGCCACGAACTGACGACGGTCGAAGGGCTGCGACGCAACGGCGAGCTGTCGCCGGTCCAGGCGGCGTTCAAGGAGCACCACGGGCTCCAATGCGGATTCTGCACCCCCGGGATGATGCTGGTGGCGACCGCGCTGTTGTCCTCCAACCCCGACCCGACCGAGGAGGAGGTTCGGTGGGCCTTGAGCGGCAACATCTGCCGCTGCACCGGGTACACGAACATCGTCGAGGCGATCCGCAGCGCCGCGGCGACGATGCACGAGACCGCAGGAGTCGAATCATGACGACCACCCACCAACCCGCCACCCCCTTCGAGATGGGCGGTATCGGCCATTCGGTCCGCCGCAAAGAAGACGACCGTTTCATCCAGGGCGCAGGGCGCTACCTCGACGACATCCAGCTTCCGGGGATGTTGCACATGGCGATTCTGCGCTCCCCGATCGCCCACGGGCGGATCCTGTCGATCGACACCTCCGAGGCGGAGGCGACCGACGGGGTCGTCGCCGTCGTCACCGGCGAGATGCTCGCCGCCCACGGACTGGCGTGGATGCCGACGCTGTCCGGCGACACCCAGGCGGTGCTCGCCACCGACAAGGTTCGGTACCAGGGCCAGGAGGTGGCGGCGGTGATCGCCACCGACCCCTACGTCGCTCGGGATGCGTTGTCGGGAATCTTCGTCGACTACGAGGAGCTCCCGGCGATCACAAGCCCCCAGCAGGCCCTCGAACCCGGGGCGGTCCTCATCCGCGACGAGAAGGAAGGCCAGACCGACAACGTCGCCTACACCTGGGAGGCCGGGGACAAGGCCGCCACCGACGAGGCCTTCGCCAAGGCCGACCTGGTGGTGACCCTCGACACCCACTACCCGCGGTCGCATCCGGCTCCCCTCGAGACCTGCGGCGTCGTCGCCGACGTGAACCCGGCGACCGGGGAGGCCACGATCTACCTGACCTCCCAGGCCCCCCACGCCCACCGGACCCTGTTCGCCATCGTCGCCGGACTCCCCGAAGAAAAGATCCGTGTCGTCTCCCCCGACATCGGGGGTGGGTTCGGCAACAAGGTCCCGATCTACCCGGGGTATGTGGTGGCGACGGCGGCGTCCCTGCTCATCGGCAAGCCGGTGAAATGGGTGGAGAGCCGCTCGGAGAACCTCATCTCGACCGGGTTCGCCCGGGACTTCCACATGCACGGGGAGCTCGCCCTCACCGCCGACGGGAGGATCCTCGGGCTCCGGGCGTCGATCCTGTCGGACCAGGGCGCCTTCTACGCCGACGCCCAGCCCACCCGGTTCCGGGCGGGTCTGTTCCACATCTGCACCGGCAGCTACGACTTCGGGGCAGCCCACGTCACCGCCAAAGGGGCGTTCACCAACAAGGCTCCCGGGGGAGTCGCCTATCGGTGCTCGTTCCGGGTGACGGAGGCCTCGTACCTGATCGAACGGCTCGTGCAGAACGCCGCGTACGAACTCGGGATGGATCCTGCCGAGTTCCGGCTGAAGAACTTCATCAGACCGGAGCAGTTCCCCTACCTGTCGCCGACCGGCTTCGTCTATGACTCCGGCGACTACCACACGGCGCTGCGCAAGGCGATGGAGATGATCGACTACGAGGGCTGGCGCCGCCGCCAACAGGAGCCCCATCCCGAAGGCAAGCTCATCGGGATCGGGATCGCCTCGTTCACCGAGGTGGTCGGGGCGGGGAACTCGCGGACCTACGACATCGCCGGGTTGAAGATGATCGACTCGGCGGAGCTGCGGATCCACCCCACCGGCAAGGCGATCCTCAAACTGGGTGTGAAGTCTCAGGGGCAGGGCCACGAGACCACCTTCGCCCAGATCGTCGCCGAAGAGCTGGGGATCCCCTTCGAGGACGTGAAGGTCCAAGAGGGCGACACCGACAACACCCCCTACGGGCTCGGGACCTACGCCAGCAGGTCGACGCCGGTGGCGGGCGCGGCGACGGCGGTGGTGGCCCGCCAGATCCGGGAGAAGGCGCGTAAGCTCGCCGCCCACCTCCTCGAGGCATCCCCCGACGATCTGGAGTGGGAGCCGGGCCGGTTCTTCGTCCGGGGCGTTCCCGACAAGGGGGTGACGATCCAGGAGGTCGCCTTCGCCGCCTACACCAACTTCCCCGAAGGCATGGAAGCCGGGTTGGAGGGCGTCCACTACTACGACCCACCCAACATGACCTATCCCTTCGGCTCGTACATCGTCGTCGTGGAGGTCGACCCCGAAGACGGGACCTGGAAGGTGCTCGACATGGTGGCGGTGGACGACTGCGGCGTGCGGATCAACCCGATGATCGTGGAAGGACAGATCACCGGGGGACTCACCGAAGGGTTCGCCAAGGCCAACATGCAGTGGATCACCTTCGACGAGAACGGCAACTGCATCGGCTCGAACTTCCTCGACTACCTCGTCCCCACCGCCTGGGAGGCGCCCCGGTTCCGACTCGGCGAGACGGTGACGCCTTCGCCACACCACCCGATCGGCGCGAAGGGAGTGGGGGAGTCGGCCACGGTCGGCTCACCCGCCGCCTACGTCAACGCGGTGATCGACGCCCTCTGGTCGAAGGGGGTACGCAACATCGACATGCCGGTGCTCCCTCACCGGGTGTGGGGCGCCCTCAACGGCGTGGAGGTCGCCCCCTGATGGACACCTTGCGTCGGGCGGCCCTCCTCGCAGACGAGGGCCGCCCGTTCGCCCTGGTGACGGTCACCTGGCGCCGAGGGCCCTCCTCGGGTGTGCCCGGATCCAAGGCGCTCGTCCATCCCGACGGGACGGTGGAGGGCTGGATCGGAGGTGCCTGTGCCGAGCCGACGCTGGTGGCCACCGCCCTGGAGGCCCTCGCGGACGGGCGTCCCCGTCTCGTGGTTCTCGGTGAACACGACGGGCGGCCCGACGTGGTGGAGGTGCCGATGGCATGCAGCAGCGAAGGGGCGATGGAGGTGTTCGTGGAGCCGATGATCCCGCCTCCCACCGTCCACGTGGTCGGCCGATCGCCGATGGTCGACACCCTCGCCGCCCTCGTCGGCGATCTGGGATGGAAGGTCACGGTCGCCGCCGAGCCGCCGTTGGGGACGGTGACCGAGGGCTCGTTCGTGGTGGTGGCGACCCAAGGACACCACGACGAACACGCCCTGGAGGCGGCGCTGGGCACACCGGCCCGCTACATCGGTCTGGTCGCCTCGGCCAAGCGAGCCGCCACCCTCCTCGAATGGCTCCGAGGCCAGGGCTTCGACGAGGAGGACCTCTCCCGTATCCGGGCGCCGGCCGGCATGGATCTGGGGCCGGTCCGTCACCGGGAGATCGCCGTGGCGATCCTGGCCGAGCTCGTGGCGTTGGAGGCGGCGGGTGTTCGCCGAGGCGCCGTCGGGGTCCGGGCGCCCGCCCGGGCGACCGACCCGGTCTGCGGGATGGTGGTCGACGTGACGACGGCCCCTTGGGAGACGGTGCACCGGGGGCGTCCCGTGTATTTCTGTGCCCGCTCTTGCCTCGAGGCCTTCGAGGCCGATCCCGGCGCCTTCGACGCATCGTGAACGCCCGAAGAACCGACGCCGTGTCCTACGCTTGAGTCCATGGCCGAGCTCGACAGCATCCTCGAGGCGATCGGTGACTGGTCGGAGCGGGGCCTCCCCTTCGCCCTGGCGACGGTGGTCGGCGTCCGTGGATCCACCTACCGGGGTCTCGGTGCCCGCCAACTCGTCGCCGCCGACGGCGCCGGCGTCGGCACGGTGTCGGGGGGCTGTCTCGACCAGGATCTGCACCGGATCGCCCTCGACGTCATCGACCGGAACGCCGCCCGGATCGTCGAGTTCGATCTCACCGCCGACGACGAAGCGATCTGGGGGTGGGGGATCGGATGCAACGGTGCCACCCGGCTGCTGGTCGAACCGGCCTCTTCGGCACGGGACGTCGCCCGACACATCCTCGCCGCCCGGGCCGAGCAGCGGCCCCTCGCCATCACCCATCTCCTCGACCCCGGCCCCTTCGACCTGCCGGTCGGTGCCCGCAGATACGAACGTCTCGACGGCGGCGGCGCCGACGGTCTCGGGCCCCTCGACCCGCTGGTCGAAGACCTCGCCCGGCGGGCCCTGCAGACCGGCCACCACGAGCTGGCGGTCGTCGACGGCGCCGAAGTGTTCGTCGAGGTCGTCGGCGCACCGTCCCGTCTCGTGATCTGCGGCGCCGGTCACGACGCTGCCCCCGTCGCCCGGTACGGCACCGAGCTCGGGTTCGAGGTCGTGGTCGTCGACGAACGACGTCAGGTCCTCGACCGGGAACGGTTCGGATCGGACGTCGCCCTGGTCCACGGGCGTCCGTCGGACCTGGGGGACCACGTCGAACTGGACGGCCGGACCTACGTGGTGGTCATGTCCCACAACTACCTGCGGGACCTCGACTACCTCCGTTCCCTCATCGGGAGCGACGTCGCCTACATCGGCGCCCTCGGACCCGGAGCCCGCCTGGAGCGGCTCCTCAAAGACCTGGAAGCCGACGGGGTCGAGGTGACCGACGCCGACCTGGCGAAGATCCACGCCCCGGCCGGTCTCGACGTCGGTGCCGAAGGCCCCCAGGAGATCGCCTGGGCGGTCCTCGCCGAGATCCTGGCGGTACGGCGCGGAAAGGGGGGAGGTTTCCTCCGCAAGCGCAAAGGTCCCGAGGTCCTGCGGCGTCTACCGTAGGCCCACGCGACCGAGGAAACCGAACGTGAAGATCAACCAGCAGTTCGAAGTCCCCCTGCCGGCCGACGTCGTCTGGACGTTCTTCCAGGACGTCCCGTCGGTGGCCCAGTGTCTCCCGGGCGCCGAAGTCACCGAAGACAAGGGTGACGGCGTGTACGCCGGCAAGGTCTCGGTGAAGCTCGGCCCGATGTCGGCCACCTTCGAAGGCGAAGCCACCGTCACGCCCGACGAAGCCGCACGCAGCGCCACGATCAAAGGCAAAGGGGTCGACCGTCGCGGCGGCAGTCGCGGTCAGGTCGAGGTCGTGTACCGGATCGAAGAGACCGACGGCGGCTCCCAGGTGGTCGTCGACGCCGACGTCATGCTGTCCGGTGCCGCCGCCCAGTTCGGACGGACGGGTCTGATCAACGAGATGTCGAACCGGCTGATCGCCGAGTTCGTCGAATGCCTCCACGCCAAACTGGCGGCCTCCAGCGACGAGGAGGCCGCCGAGATCAGCGCCGGCGAGGTGCGGGGGATCTCGTTGTTCTTCGCCAGCCTCTGGGCCTGGATCAAACGTCTGTTCACCCGCCGGCGATGAGTCGACGCATCTGGTTCCTCTTCGTCCTCGGGCTGGCGGTCGCCGCCTGCGGCGGTGCACGTCCCGACGCCGCCGGCGACGGGACGGTGGTGGTCCAGATGTTCGACAACCGGTTCTCCCCCGAGGAGATCAGCATCCCGGTCGGGGGGTCGGTCACCTTCGTCGGGGCCGGCCGCAACGCCCACAACGCCGTCGCCGTCGACGGGTCGTGGTCGACCGAGACCGCCTTCGGCAGCCTCGAACAGTTCGAAGGGGATGCCGTCACCCTCACCTTCGATCGTCCGGGCCGCTACGTGTTCTACTGCACCTTCCACGGGACCGCGGGCGGGGAAGGGATGGCGGGGGTGCTGGTCGTAGGGGACCCGGAGGCGTCTCCGGCCGCCCAGGGCGTGACCGACTCCGACGCCCCCGCCGCCTGGAGTGGCGTCACCCGGCGGGTACCCGCCGACTACGCGACGATCCAGACGGCGGTGGACGCCGCCGATCCGGGGGATCTGGTGCTGGTCGAACCGGGCGTGTACCGGGAGAAGGTGACGGTCACCACCCCCGGACTGGTGATCCGCGGTACCGATCGCAACGCCGTCGTGATCGACGGGGAGTTCCAACGGGAGAACGGGATCGAGGTGTTCGCCGACGGGGTCGCGGTGGAGAACCTGACGGTTCGTAACGCCACCCTCAACGGCGTCTTCTGGAGCGGGGTGCGGGGCTTCAGAGCCTCCTACGTCACCGCCGTCGACAACGGCGACTACGGCATCTATGCCTTCGACTCCTCCGACGGCCTCTTCGAGCACTCCTACGCGTCCGGTTCGCCCGACTCCGGTTTCTACATCGGTCAGTGCGACCCCTGCGAGGTGGTGATCGCCAACGTGATCTCGGAGTGGAACGGGCTCGGGTATTCGGGAACGAACGCCTCCGGCGACCTCTACATCATCGAGTCCGTGTGGCGCTACAACGTCGCCGGGATCGTCCCCAACACCCTCGACTCCGAACTCCTGCCGCCGTTCCACGACGTCACGATCGTCGGCAACCTGGTCCACGACAACGACAACCCCGACGCGCCGATGTTCGACGCCGAATGGGCGGCCTTCGGCAACGGGATCCTCCTGGCGGGCGGGAGGAGCTCGGTGGTGGAACGCAACCTGGTGGTCAACCACGCCGTCTCCGGCATCGCCGTGACGCCGAACCTCGACACCAACTTCTGGATGAGCTTCGACAACGTGGTGGTCGACAACGTGGTCCGGGGCTCGGGACGTGCCGACCTCGCCCTGGCGGGACCGGCCGGCACCGGGAACTGTTTCGCCGACAACGACGCGGCGACGAGCCTCCCCGTCGGGCTCGAAGTGTTCCAGTCCTGTGACGGGCTGCGTCTGCCGTTCCTGTTCGAGCTGGGAGGGTCGACCGAACAGCTCGGCCGGGTCATGGAGAACGGTCTGGGGACCCGACCCGACAATCCGGTCGGGTCGGCCCCGAAACCCGGCCCCCAGCCGCAGATGCCCGGCGGGGCGGACGCCCCGGTGCGTCCCGCCACCGACGTCTTCGCCTCGTACCCCCTCGATCTCGCATCCATCGACGTTCCTGCGCTTCCCGCCGGGCTCGTCGTCGACCAAGGGAGGACCTTGACCGTGTTCGGAGTGATGTTCGCCTCGGTGACCTCGGTGTTTTTCGGGCTCTACGCCTACTTCCTGCCGTTCGTCCTCTACGCCGCCTGGGTGGCGATTGCCCTGTGGGACCTGGCCCGCCGCCAGGACCTGGGGCGGGGCGCGACCATCGGCTGGACGGCGGCGATTCTCGTGATCCCCTTCGTCGGGGTCATCGCCTACTACGTGGTGGGGAGGTCGCCGATCCCGGCCTGGCAGCGCACCACCTTCGTCGCCGGCGGCTTCCTCGCCTACCTCGTCATCCTCGTCGTCGGCGCGGTGGTGGGGGGCATCGTCTGATCATGGGACGCTGGTCCCGGCGTGACCTCCTCCGCCGGTTCGGCGTCGGCGGGGCGGCGCTCCTCGGTGCCGGTCTCGTCGGCGCCGCCGCCGACGGGGAGCAGTCCGGACGCTACCGCCGGGCGGTGGGGATCTCGCCTCTGCATCGAGCCGGAGGGGTGTACGGCGGGGCGGCGGACCCGCCGTCGTGGATGGGCCCGAACGACCTCGATGGGATCACCATCCCGCCCCCTCCGAGCCGCCGAGACCGGCGGGTGATCGAGATGACGGTGACCGAACGGAGCATCGAGGTGGGCGAAGACGTCTTCTTCGACGCCTGGACCTACGGCGGCACGGTCCCCGGACCCCTCCTCCGAGCCACCGAAGGCGAGGTCCTGGAGATCCGTTTCCGGAACCAGACCGACCGTCCCCACAACCTCCATTTCCACGGTCGGCACCATCCGGCCCAGGACGGGTGGGAGCCGATACCTCCCGGTGGGGAGACCACCTACGAGATCGTGGCCGGCCCGGCCGGGCTGCATCCGTACCACTGTCATGTGACCCCGCTGCACCTGCATGTGGCGAAGGGCCTCTACGGGCTCCTCATCGTCGACCCGGCCATCCCGCGGCCCTACGCCCAGGAGGTGGTGCTGATCCTCGGGGGGTTCCAGGTGGGCGACGAGCCGAACGCCGTCGTCACGTGGAACGGGGTGGCCGGGTACTACCACCGGTTCCCCGTCAAGGTGGAGGCCGGCGTCCCCGTGCGGGTCTATCTGGCCAACATGTTGGAGTACGAGCCGGTCGGCTCCTTCCACCTGCACGCCGAGGTCTTCCGGGTGCTGCCCGCCGGCGGAGAACCGGGTCCGGTGACCGACGTCGTCACCCTCGGTCAGATGGAACGGGCCATCTTGGAGTTCACGCTGCCGGAACCGGGCCGGTACATGTTCCACCCTCACCAGCACTGGCTCGCCGAGCGGGGGGCGATGGGCTGGTTCGCGGCGGTGTGACCGTCAGTGTCGGGTCACGGTGATCGTCACCGTGGCCGTGTCGCAGGAGCCGGCGGTGTCGCAGATCTCGTAGACGAAGGTGACGACCCCCGTGAACCGTTTCGGTGCCTTGTATTCGATCCGGCCGTTGCGGTGGATGCGGATCCGACCGACGTCCGGTTCGCTCACCAGCCGCAGGGTCGAATAGTCGAAGGCCCCGGACCCGGGCACGTCGTTGGCGGTGACGTCGATGCGGAGATGACGCTCGTCGGTCGTGACCACGTCGTCGAAGGCGACGGTCACCGCCGACACGTTCACCGTCACCGTCGCCTGGGAGCATGCGCCCGCGGGGTCGCAGGCCTGGTAGGTGACCGTGTAGGTGCCGGCGGATCCGAGGGTCGGCGTGTAGACGATGGAGCCGCCGTCGACCCGCGCGCTCCCCGCCGACGGGCCCGAGCCGATGGTGACGGCGAGGCGGTCGCCGTCGGGGTCGGTGTCGTTGGCGAGCACGGGGATCGAGACCGGTCGGTCCCAGGAGGTGGAGGCGGTGTCGTCGTACGCCGTCGGAGGGTCGTTCACCCCCAGCACCTCGATGGTCACGGTGACGTCCACGCTGCCTTCGGCGTCGGAGACGGTGATGACGACCTCGACCGTGCCGAAGAAGTCCGGGGCGGGCTGGTAGACGAGCTGGCTGCAGTCGGCGGGGACCGTCACCGCACCGGTGGCCGGCAGTCCGGACACGAGGCAGCGGAGGGGATCGCCGTCGGGGTCGGTGAACCCGAGGGTGGCTTCGAGGAGGGTCTCCTCGGGGGTCTCGAAGCGGGGTGAGCCGAGACGGGGAAGGTCGTTCACGGGGGTGACGTCGACGGTGACGGTGCCGCGGGCGCACCGGCCGCCCAGGTCGCACACTTCGTACTCGAAGATGTCGGTCCCGTTCCAGTTCGGTGCGGGCGTGTATTCGACGCCACCCGGTCCGGCGGTGGCGACCCCGCCGCCGGGGTTCGTCACCACCCGGAGGCTGGCCGGGTCGAGGTCGCCGTCGGGATCGGTGTCGTTGGCGAGCACGGGGATCAGCGTCGAGGTGTCCTCGGCGACGGTCGCCCGGTCGGCACCGACCGTCGGCCCGGAGGGCAGCGCCGGGGCCGTCGGC
>WFOA01000159.1 GCA_015488325.1 Acidimicrobiia bacterium
TGGCCGCTTGGGTGGGGGCCTCCGACCTGGGACGGTTCCCGTTGGAGGACGGCGAGGAGCTGTGGGAACCCGCCAAGCTCTACTGGACGGCTTGGCCCCGCAGCCGGGTTCGCGCCTTCGCCGACCTGCGTCGGCGGGCGGGAACCATCGACGACGAAGAGTATGAACGGCTCCGGCACGCCGGCACTCCCGACCGGGACGTCACCTGCTGGATGGACGTCTCCGAGTTCGTCGACACCAAAGAGAAGGCCCTGCGGGCCCACCGCAGCCAGATCCCCGACGATTGGTTCCTCCTCGCCGTGCCCGACGACGTCCGTCCCGGGCTGTTGGGGCGGGAAGCCTTCGTCCGGGTGTTCAGCCGGGTGGAGGCGCCGCCCGCCGAGGACGACCTGTTCGCGGGGCTGCGGTGACCGCCGCGGACCGTTGGGCGGCGGAACTGGCGGCGTGGGCGATCCCCGACGAGCTGCTCGCCGCCGTCGACGAGTCCCCCTACGGCTGGCCGGTGGAGCTGTGGCGGAGACGATCCGAAGCGGCCGAAGCCGCCCCGGAGCCGGAGACCACCCGGATCGTCCGTGAGCTCGCCGGACCGGACGGGTCGATCCTCGACATCGGGGCCGGCACCGGACGGGCGTCCCTGCCGTTGGCGGCCGAAGGTCGGCCCCTCGTCGCCGTCGAGAAGGACCCGGGGATGGCCGCCGCCCTCCGGGACGAAGCCGCCGCCCGGGGGATCCCGGTGGAGGTCGTCGAAGGTGCCTGGCCCGACGTGGCCGACCGGGCGGGACCGGCCGACGTCGTCATGTCCGCCAACGTCGTCTACGACGTCGCCGGCATCGTTCCCTTCCTGCGGGCGATGCACGACCATGCCCGCCGGGCCGTCGTCGTCGAGCTCACCGAACGGCACCCGTGGGCGAACCTGGCCCCCTGGTATCGGGCCCTCCACGGTCTCGACCGTCCCGACGGACCCACCTGGGAGGACCTGGTGGCGGTGATCCGCGAGGCGGTGGGTGTCGACCCGGCGGCCGAACGATGGAGTCGTCCCGGTGGGCTGTGGTACGAGTCGTGGGACGAACTGGTGGCGGTCCTGGGTCGGCGCCTCGTGCTGCCTCGGCAACGGCGAGGCCAGCTGCGCCGGCTCCTGGAGGGAGAGGTCGAGGTGGACCGAGGTCGTCTCTACCTGGGCGACCGGGAACGGCGGATGGTCACGGTGTGGTGGCGGACGGCGCCCGAGTGACGGGCACTACCGTTGGCTCACGACACCGAGGAGGAGGCACACCCATGGACGTCCCCGCCTTTCTGCATCCGTTCACGCCGCCGTCACGGACCGAGTTCATCAGGATCGTGGGTGGGGACGGAGCCGTCGTCTGGGACGACCGGGGCAACCGGTACATCGACGGTCTGGCCAGCCTCTGGTACGTCAACGTCGGTCACGGCCGCCAGGAGATGATCGACGCCATCGCCGACCAGGCCGCCCGGCTCGCCGCCTACCACACCTTCGACCCGTTCACCAACGAACCCGCCGACCGTCTCGCCGAGCGGATCGTCGGGATCGCCCCGATGACCGACACCCGGGTGTTCTTCGCCAACTCGGGCTCGGAGGCGGTTGACACCGCGATGAAACTGGCCCGCCTGGTGCATCGGCTCGAAGGACATCCCGAACGGCAGGTGATCATCAGCCGGGAACACGGGTATCACGGCACCAACTACGGGGGGACGTCGGCTCAGGGAATCGCTCCGAACCGGGAAGGATGGGGCCCGCTCGTCGGGGAGGTCGTCAACGTCCCCGCCAACAACCTCGAGGAGGTCGCCCGGGTGTTCTCCGACCGTGCCGGCGAGGTGGCGGCGGTGCTCACCGAGCCCGTACAGGGTGCGGGAGGGGTGTTCCCGCCACCCGAGGGGTATCTGGAGGGTCTGCGGCGTCTCTGCGACCGCCACGACGCCCTCCTCATCATGGATGAGGTCATCACCGGGTTCGGGCGTCTCGGCCGGTGGTTCGCCAGCGAGTACTACGGGGTCGAGCCGGATCTCGTCACCTTCGCCAAAGCCGTCACGTCGGGGTATGTGCCGTTGAGCGGCGTGATCGTCGGGGCCCGCTCCCGGGCGGCGTTGGAGGCCGAACCCGAGTTCGTGTTCCGACACGGCTACACCTATTCGGGTCATCCCCTCGGCTGTGCCGCCGGACTCGCCAACCTCGACATCCACGAATCGGAAGGCCTGTTGGAACGGGCGACCCACGTCGGCCGGCGGCTCTCCGACGGGTTGCAGAGCCTCTACGCCGACGGGCTCGTCTCCGACGTTCGTGGGGTGGGGGCGGTGTGGGCGGTGGGGATGCCCGAAGGGACCGACGCCTTCGCCGTCCGCCAGCGGATGATCGAACGGGGCGTCATCGTCCGGCCCCTCGGTGACTCGCTGGCGATCTGCCCGCCGCTGGTCATCGGCGACCAGCAGGTCGACACGATCGTCGACGTCCTCGCCGAAGCCGTCTCCCGGTAGCCGTCGAGTTCGAACCGGTCGCCACCGGCCCTCGGCGGTCCCGTCTCGGTGTCCGTCCGGCGGGAGGCGCCATACCGGATGGCGCCGGGTAGGGTCTCGGGGTATGGGGTGGTGCGGGAAGCTGGCGGTCGGAGCGTTCGTGTTGGCTGCCTGCGTCCCGTCGACGTCGGTACCCCCGCCGGACGGGTCGGCGCCGACCTCGTCCGTATCCGTCACCTCCGCTCCGTCGACGTCGGACGGCCCGACCACGTCGACGGCTCCCACGACCGTGACCACGCCTGCGGTCTCCGGTCCGGTGGAGTGCCGCCGAGGCGTCGCCCCGGTCGCGGTGGCGGCGTGGCAGGACGGCCCGTCGGCGGAGCTGCAGGTGCTCCAAGAGACGGGTCCGCGGGTCTCGGCGGTGCGGTATCCGCTGCCCGACGCCCCGTTCCGTCTCTGGTCGCAGTGGGGCAAAGGGGTGGCGCTCGGGGACGGGAGGTTCCTGTCGGCCCTCGGGGACGAACGAGGCACCGACGGCAACTCCTACGTCTACGAGTTCGACCCCGGCTCGGGACGTCTCTCCCTCGTCTTCGACGTGATGAGCGTCGTCGACCACACCCCCGGAGCCTGGGGGTACGGGAAGATCCACGCCCCGATGCTCCTCACCCCCTGCGGGGACGTCTACACGGCGACGTACTGGGGGACCCGACGCGGTCTGGTGTTCGGCGACGGCTACGACGGCGACCTGCTGCTCCGGATCGACCCGGACGCCCGCACCGTGGAGAACCTCGGAGTGGTCGCCTCCGGCCGGGGTGTGCCGTCGATGGCGTTGGGGCTGGACGGACGCACCCTGTTCGCCGAGGCGGTCGAGCCGGTGTCCGACACCGGTGTGCTGGTGACCGTCGACCTGGCGACGGGGGAGCGGTCGAAGGTCACGATCCCCGGGCATCAGACGTTCCGTTCGGTCCTGGTCGGTCCCGACGGGATCCCCCGGGTGGCCGTCGGGGACGGGGAGCTGGCTGCGGTGGGGCCGGACGGTGCCGTCGTCCGGGAGGGAGGTCTCCCCGGTGCGGTGCTGCGGATGGCGACACCGCCCGGCCCGGACGGTTCGGTGGTCGGCGTCACCGTCGACCCCGACGTGTTCTTCCGGCGTGACCCCGACGGTTCGATCGTGGCGCTCGCCCCCGCCCTCGGGTACACGACGTCCCTCGCCCGCAGCGACGACGGGGCGACCGTGTATTCGATACCCCGTGCCCACGGTTCGGCCTGGACGGTGGGGGCGCCGCTCATGGCCTTGGACGTCGCCACGGGCAGGTTGGAGACGGTGGTGGAGCTCGGCCCCCTCCTCGAACGGGAGATGGGTCTCCGCCTGGGCGGCACCTA
Organism: Acidimicrobiia bacterium; assembly: GCA_015488325.1. Taxonomy (GTDB): domain Bacteria; phylum Actinomycetota; class Acidimicrobiia; order Spongiisociales; family ZC4RG35; genus S012-128. Next base: position 3,853 of record WFOA01000159.1, read on the forward strand.
TTCGATCGTGGCCGACGGCTCCCGCCTGTTCGTCGGTGTCAACGCTTCGACCCTGGATGACGACTCGGGGTTCGGGGTGGTGGCCCTCGTCGTCGTCGACCTGGACCGATGAAGGCGGCGGCGGTGGTCGCGGTGTCGGCTCTGGTGGTGTCCGCCTGCGGTGCCGTCGGCGGTGAGCCGACGACGACGGCGGCTCCCGGCGCTGCTCCGACCGTCACCGTGTCCCCGCCTCCACCGTCGGTGAACCCACCGGCATGCCCGGAGCCGCCGGGGGCCGGGCCCCGGGTCTGGGTGGACGTCACCGACACGTGGGGGGTGGTGGAGCCCCTCACCGGGATGTTCGTGCATGCGGCCGCCTGGGGTGACGTCGACGACGACCTCCGTCCCGACCTGGTGGTCGGCACCTTCGCCGACCGTGATCCGGAGCGGTACCGGGTGCGGGGGGCCGCAGGTCCGGCACCCGACCGTCTCCTCCTCGGTGGCGCCGACGGGTTCACGAGCGTCGACCTTCCGGTGGATCCGGGTCGCACTTCCGGGGCGCTGTTCGCCGACCTCGACGCCGACGGCGACGCCGATCTGGTTCTGTCCCGCAACGCCGGGCTGGCCAACCAGATGCCCGGTGGGCTCGTCCTCTTCGAGAACCAGGACGCAGACCTCCGGTTCGCGGCGGCGGTGCCGCTGCCGGGGTTCCAAGCCCGGACGGTGGGAGCGTTCGACTTCGACGGCGACGGGCTCCTCGACCTGGCCGTCGCCGAAGACCGTTACGGGGACACCGGTACCCGGCTGTTGCGGAACCTGGGGGACTGGTCCTTCGAGGACGTGACCACCCGGTCGGGGATCGGGCAGGTCTTCGGTCTGGGTCTCACCACCGTCGACCTCTCCGGGGACGGCATCCCCGACCTCTTCGTCGCCGGGGACAACCGGCTGTTCCTCGGTGTGGGGGACGGAACGTTCCGTCCGGTGGATTCGTCGGCGTTCGCCTGGGAACGGTTCGGTCCGGAGGACCTGGTGGGTGGGGTGAGCGCCGGTGACGTGAACGGCGACGGCCTCCCCGACCTGGTCGTCGGCCATCATTTCAACTCGACCGTCGACGAGGGCCGTCGGGTCCCGGTCCGTCTCTATCTGAACCGGGGTTCGGGACGGTTCGAGGATGTGACGGAGCGGGCCGGTCTGGTCGGCCTGCCGACGAAGGCCCCCCACGTCGAGGTGGCGGATCTCGACAACGACGGGACCCCCGACATCCTCACTTCGGCGTCGGCCGGCGACGGACCGGCCGTCTTCTGGGGGTTGGGGGTGGTCGACGGCGTCCCCCGGTTCGAGGAGCCGGAGGGTCTCGGCGCAGCCCAGTACTGGGTGGCGGCTCCCACCGTCGACGCCGACGGTGACGGGGTGCTCGACGTTCTGCTCGCCGAGTTCGACCCTTCCGTCCCTTCTCGGCTGTTGGCAGGTGGGGGCGGGGGCAACTGGCTGGAGGTGTCGGTGTCGGGCCCGGGTCGGGGGATCGGCGCGCTCGTCGAGCTCCGGGCTCCCGACGGGACCCTGCTGGGGTCGACGGAGATCACCGCGACGGTGGGGTATTCGGCGGGGCGGATGCCGGTGGCCCGTTTCGGCTTGGGGGAGGCCGAGGAGGTGGACGTCTTCGTGCGGTTCCCCGACGGATCCCGCGGGTTCGCCGAGTCGGTGGAGGTGAACCGTCGAATCCGCTGGCGTTCCGAAGGCGCCTCCCCCGGTCTTAGAGAATTCTTGATCTCGTGCTGACGTGTCGGTGACCTGTCCTTTGGCAGGGTGACGGGACCGACGAGGATCGGAGGTCGCCCCGAAGCGGCAACAGGGGTTGCGCTGGGGACTAGTCCGTTTAGCATGATCTTGCATAGTCACTATGCACCCGGTCAGTTGATCCGCCCGCTCGCTCACGTCCACCCGACCGTTCCCACCCTGGGGGTTCGCCATGTCATCCATCACTCGCCGTGACTTCATGAAGTCCGTGGCCGCGGCCGGCGTCGCCGTGGCCGGTCAACCCTTCGGGGCGCTCGGCGCCTTCGCCTCGGCGACCACCGTCCTCCGGGGCGACGTCTCCTACCCCGACGGCTTCACCGTCCCGGCGGGTGAGGTGTGGGAGTTCGACCCGACCACCAGCACCACCGTCACCGTAGGAGCCAACGTCGTCGTCTACGGGGTGCTCAGGATGCGTCCCGCCTCCCCGACGGTGATCCACCGGCTGCGGTTCACCGGCGTCGACGAGTCCTCCTTCGTCGGCGGCGGCCTCGAAGTGCTGGACACCGACGTCGGGCTCTGGGTGATGGGTGCGGGGCGCCTCGACCTGCAGGGAACCCCGAAACGGGCATGGACCCGCACCGGATGGGACCCGTCCTGGAACGACATCGACGATGTCCGGATCGCCCCCTTCGCCGTCGGAGACTTCGGATCTGACGGTTTCCGCAGATACACCCGCGGCCAGTCGGTCCCCTCCGCCGTGGTGCGGATGCCCGGCCGCCTCCCCCGTTTGGCGGGGCGGAACCGGTATGAGACGGCGGCGTTGGTGGCGCGTGACGGGTTTGGGTCCGGGGTGCGGCGGGTGTATGTGGCGACGGGGTTGGATTTCCCGGATGCGTTGGCGGGGGCGGCGGTGGCGGGGGCGTTGGGTGCGCCGTTGTTGTTGACGGATCGGGGG
>WFOA01000160.1 GCA_015488325.1 Acidimicrobiia bacterium
CCCCCATCGGCCCCACCCCAACCCCCGAGTCGGCGCGGTGGTCGTCGGCCCCGACGGGCGGATCGTCGCCGAGGGCGCCCACGAGGCTCCCGGCCTGGCCCATGCCGAAGCGGTGGCGTTGGCCCGGGCCGGGGCGGAAGCTCGGGGTGCGACGCTGGTCGTCACCCTCGAGCCCTGCACCCACACGGGCCGGACTCCCCCCTGCGTCGACGCCATCATCGACGCCGGGGTCGCCCGGGTCGTGGTCGGAGCCTTCGATCCCGATCCGCGGGTGTCGGGGGGCGGGGTGCGGCGCCTCCGGGAAGCCGGCGTCGCCGTGATCGAGGAGGTGCTCGCCGACGACTGCGAAGCGCTCGACCCCGCCTACTTCCACCATCGACGCACCGGACGACCCCGGATCACCCTCAAGACGGCGTCGACCCTGGACGGCCAGACCGCCGCCGCCGACGGCACCTCACAGTGGCTGACCGGCCCGGAGGCTCGAGGGGACGCCCACCTGCTCCGGGCCGACGTCGACGCCGTCGTCGTCGGCGCCGGGACGCTCCGGGCCGACGATCCCCGCCTCGACGTCCGCCTCGAAGGCTACGAAGGACCTCAGCCCGTGCCCGTGGTGATCGCCGGGCGGAACCCGCTCCCCGCCGGCGCCCGACTCTGGGAACGGGACCCGCTGATCGTCACCACCGAACCCCACGATCGGGGACGTCCGGTGGTGGTGCCGACAGGGGAGGACGGCCTTCCCGACCTCGTCGCCGCGGTGCGCGCCCTTGGCGACCGCGGGCTCCTCGACCTCCTCGTCGAAGGAGGACCCACCTTGGCGAAGGCGCTGTGGGAACGTCGGCTGGTCGACCGAGGCGTCACCTATCTGGCGGCGAAGGTCGCCGGCGGGCGAGGCCGGGGGTTCTTCGCAGGGCCGTTCCCGACCTTGGCGCACGCCCGGCGCATCCGCATCCGCGACGTGCGGCGGGTCGGCGACGACCTGCGTGTCGAATGGGTCCCCGACGGAGCGGTCGCCGAGATCGCCTAGCCTGTCCTTGGCATGTTCACCGGGATCATCGAAGAGGTCGGGACGATCGAGGCGATCCGAGGAGGCCGCGACCTGAAACGCCTCGACATCCGCGCCCCCGGTACGAGCGGAGACCTGTCGGTCGGCTCCTCGGTGGCGGTGGAGGGTGTCTGCCTCACCGCCGTCGAGGTGGGGGAGGGGAGCTTCGCCGTCGAGGTGGTCCCCGAAACCCTCGCCCGCACCACCCTGGGGGCCCGGGACGTCGGCGACCGGGTCAACCTGGAGCGTCCCATGTTGGCGTCGGGTCGTTTCGACGGCCACATCGTGCAGGGCCACGTCGACGGTGTCGGCGAGGTCGTCGCCGTGTTCGCCGAAGGGGAAGGGAGGAGACTCCGTGTCCGTCCTCCGGCGGCGCTGCGCCGCTACCTCGTCGAGAAGGGTTCGGTGACGGTCGACGGGGTCTCCCTCACCGTCGCCGCCCTCGACGCCGACACCTTCGAGGTGGCCCTCATCCCCCATACCCTGGACGTCACCACCCTCGCCGATCGGGTCGCCGGGGACGGCGTGAACCTCGAGGTGGACATCATCGCCAAGTACGTAGAGCGCCTCTTGGAGCCGATCCGATGACCTTCGCGCCCGTCGAGGACCTGATCGCCGCCATCGCCCGGGGTGACATGGTCATCATGGTGGACGACGCCGACCGGGAGAACGAAGGGGACCTGATCGTCGCCGCCGAGAAGATCACCCCGGCCCAGATGGGGTTCATGATCCGACACACCAGCGGCATCATCTGCCTCCCCATCATCGGTGAACGCCTCGACGAGCTCGACCTCCCCCAGATGGTGAAGGTGAACACCGACCTCCGCCACACCGCCTTCACGGTGTCGGTCGACGCCCGCGAAGGTGTCGGAACCGGCATATCGGCCCACGACCGCACCGTCACCGTCAAACGCGTGCTCGACCCCCGGACCCGACCCGACGACCTCACCCGCCCCGGACACATCTTCCCGCTCCGCTACGAACCGGGTGGGGTGCTCAAGCGGGCCGGACACACCGAAGCCGCCGTCGACCTCGCCCGCTACGCCGGCCTGTACCCGGCCGGGGTCCTCGCCGAGGTCGTCAACGACGACGGCACCGTCGCCCGGCTCCCCGAGCTGGAACGGTTCGCCAAGGAGCACGACCTCCTGATCGGCACGATCGCCGACCTCATCGCCTACCGGCGTCGCCACGAAGAGAAGCTCGTCGAACGGGTCATCGAGGCCCGGATCCCCACCGCCCACGGCGAGTTCCGTGCCGTCGGCTACCGGTCGCTCGTCGACGACCGTCAACACGTCGCGTTCGTCATGGGCGAGCTCGGCGACGGCGAGAACGTGCTGGTGCGGGTCCACTCCGAATGCCTCACCGGCGACGTCTTCGGCAGCCTCCGCTGCGACTGCGGGATCCAGCTCGACACGGCGTTGGCGAAGGTGGCCGCCAACGGACGGGGCGTCGTCCTCTACATCAGGGGCCACGAAGGTCGGGGAATCGGCCTCCTCCACAAACTGGCCGCCTACAACCTCCAGGACGAGGGCCGGGACACCGTCGAGGCGAACCAGGAGCTCGGCCTGCCGGTGGACGCCCGGGACTACGGGGTCGGCGCCCAGATCCTCTACGACCTCGGTGTCCGTTCGATGCGTCTGCTCACCAACAACCCCACCAAACGGGCCGGAATCGAAGGTTACGGGCTGCGGATCGTCGAGCGGGTCCCCCTCACCGTCGAGCCCAACCCCCACAACGCCGCCTACCTCGCCGCCAAGGCGGAGAAACTCGGTCATCGTTTCGACCCCGACGAGGAGCGATGATCCGCCGCATCGACGGGGACACCACCGGACCTCGGGTCGTCGGCGTCGCCGTCGCCACCTTCAACGAGGCGATCACCGGACCCTTGCGTGACGGTGCCCTCGACGCCCTCGAACGTCTCGGGGTCGAAGAGGTGGTGCTCGTCGAAGTGCCCGGCGCCCTCGAACTGCCCGTCGTCGCCGCCGCCCTCGCCGCCGCCGGATGCGAAGCGGTGGTCGCCGTCGGCGCGGTGATCGAAGGGGAGACCGACCACTACCGGGTCGTGGCCGACCAGTCGGCCCGGGGGTTGATGGACGTGTCGGTGGCGACCGGGATCCCGGTCGGCAACGCCGTGCTCACGGTCCGCGAATACGCCCACGCGGTGGAGCGAAGCCGACCCGGACCCGGGAACAAAGGGGCCGAAGCCGCCGAGGCGGCCGTCCACACCGCCCGGGCCCTCGCCGCCATCCGCGACAGCCGGCTGCGATGAGGGTGCTGCTACACTCCCGGCTTCGACAACCGAGAGCAAGCGGAAGCTCGCTGCTTCCCACCCGGCCGCCGCAGAGGCGAGCCGCGGTCGACCAGGGCGCCGGACGTTCCGGAGCCCCGAGTGGGCAGCAGGCTTCGTGCCTGCTCTTTTCATGAAACGACCAGGAGGAACCCAATCGCTGAACCGCGCGTGAACGGCTACATCCGGGCCCCCGAAGTGCGGGTCATCGCCCCGGATGGAACCCAGATCGGAGTGAAGAAACTGTCCGAGGCCCTGTGGCTGGCCGAGCAGCTCGGTCTCGACCTGGTCGAGGTCGCGCCCGACGCCAAACCTCCCGTGTGCCGTCTCATGGACTACGGGAAATACAAGTACGAACAGTCCGTACGGGACCGCGAAGCGCGCAAGAAGCAGACCAGGACGGTCATCAAAGAGCTGCGGATGCGCCCTCGCATCGACCAGCACGACTTCGACCTCCAAGTCCGAAAGGTCCGTGACTTCCTCAGCCAAGGCGACAAGGTCAAAGTCACCGTCCGTTTCCGAGGCCGCGAACAGGAACGACCGGAGTACGGACGTCGGCTGTTGGACCGACTCGCAGAGACGGTGGAGGAGGTGGGAGTGATCGAGCAGGCTCCCTCGATGGAGGGTCGGAGCATGACGATGGTCCTCGCCCCGATCCGCCGCCGGAAAGCGAGCCGCGACGAGCAGCGTCCGGAATCCTCCCCACCGAACGACGACACGACCTAGGAGGGGCGACATGCCCAAGATGAAGACCCACCGGGCCACTGCCAAACGGATCAAGGTCACCGGCTCCGGCAAGCTGATGCGCCGACGTGCTGGCCGGGGCCACTACCGCCTGGCCAAGGGCAAGCACCGGTTTCGACGTCTCGAACGCGACTCCGGGTTGGCGAAGGGCGACGAGAAGGTCGCCAAACGGATGCTCGGCCTCTGAGAGGAGAAGAACATCATGGCTCGAGTCAAACGCGCCGTCCACGCCAAGAAGTCGCACAAGAAGGTCCTCTCCCGCGCCAAGGGCTATGGGGGAGCCCGGAGCCGAAGGTTCAAGACCGCCAACGAGCAGGTCATGGCGGCCATGCAGGACGCCTACCGGGACCGGCGGGCCCGCAAAGGGGAGTTCCGACGTCTCTGGATCACCCGTATCAACGCCGCCGCCCGCCAGCACGGCGTGACCTATTCACAGCTCATCGCCGGTCTCAAAGCCGCCCAGATCGAGGTGGACCGGAAGATGCTCGCCGACCTGGCGGTGAACGACCCGGGCGCCTTCGCCCAGCTGGTGGAGGTCGCCAAGGGCTCCTGAGCCGGTGGAGCCGATCAGGTCGGTCCGCAACACCCGGGTCGCCGCCGCGGCCGGGCTCCACCGAACCCGGATGCGACGTCGACGGGGCGAGACCCTCCTCGAAGGTCCCCACCTCCTCGAAGCCGCCGTCGCCGCCGGGATCCCCGTCTCGGTGGTGTTCGGCCTCCCCGACGACCCCCACGGTCCCGACCTGGCCGCCGCCGGCGGCGCCGACTGGGTGCCGGTGACCGAAACCGTCCTCCGGCATCTCGCTCCTACCGAACACCCCCGCGGGCCGGTGGCGGTGATCCGGATCCCGCGCCCTTCGCCGCCCAGCCGCGACCTGCTGGCCGTGGCCGTACGTGACCCCGGCAACGCCGGGACGTTGATCCGCACCGCCGCCGCCTTCGAGCTCGACGTCGCCGTCGACGCCGGCGCGGTCGACCCCTGGTCGCCGAAGGTCCTCCGGGCCGGCGCAGGTGCCCACTTTCGCGTCGCCCTCGCCCGCAGCATCCCCGCCTCGTGGGGTCGGATCGCCACCGTCCCACGCGGAGGTCGCGCCCCCGACACCTTCGGCGAGTTCCTCGATCCCCGTCGTCGCTGGGCGATCCTCGTCGGCGACGAAGCCCACGGACTGGCCTCCGAACTGGTCGCCACCGCCGACGTCACCGTCTCCATCCCGATGGAGCGGTCGGTCGAGAGTCTGAACGCGGCCGTCGCCGGCTCCCTCGTCGCCTACGAACTCCGCCGATGGCGCAGCCGCGCCGGGAACCCCGCCGCCGGGGACTAACCTCCCCGCCCCATGGAGCAGCTCGCTCAGATCGTCGCGGAGGCACCGGCACAGGTCGCCGCCGTCTCCAGCCTCGCCGAACTCGACGAGCTGGAGGCCCGGCTCTTGGGTCGACGGTCCGTCATCGCCGAGCTCCAGCGAGGGATGGGTTCCCTCCCGCCCGAACGCCGGCCCGAGGTCGGCCGGGCCCTCCAGGAGGCCCGTGCCGAACTGCAGGAGCTGATCTCCCGGCGGCGGCACCAGCTCGAACGGGAAGCGGAGAACCTCCTGTTGGAGGAGGACCGGGTCGACGTCACCCTGGACGCGTTCCGCCTCCCCGGGGGAGGGGAGCACCTCATCCAACAGACCATCGACGAGGTATGTGAGATCTTCATCGGGCTGGGCTA
>WFOA01000161.1 GCA_015488325.1 Acidimicrobiia bacterium
ACCGTATCCGAACCCTGCGTCCGCATCCAGACCCCCGTGTCCCCTTCGATCACCGAAGCACCGAGCGGTACTAGGTTGACGATGGACCGACGCGAAAGGATGCAGTGGACATGACCCGTGCCCGCGTAGGCCTGATGGGGTTCGGGAGGATCGGCCGCAACGTGTTCCGTATGTTGCATGACCACCCGCGTCTCGAAGTGGTGGCCATCGCCGACATCGCCGATCCCGTCGGCCTCACCTACCTCTTGAAGTACGACTCCATCTACGGACGTTTCCCCCGCCCCCTCGAGTTCGCCGACGACAACCTGTTCCTCGACGGCCGCCGCATCCCCTTCATCGACGCCCGGGAGCCGGGCGACGCCCCGTGGGGAGACCTCGGAGTCGACCTCGTCGTCCAAGCCACCGGGAAGTACCGGACGGCCGAATGGTGCTACCGGCACATCGAAGCCGGAGCGTCCAAAGTGGTGCTTGCGTCCACACCGTCCCAGCCCGGGGACATCCCGATCCTGCTGCGGGGAGTCAACGACGAGATCCTGACCCCGGAGGTGCCGGTGGTGGCCCTGGGGTCGAACACCTCCAACGCCCTGGCGCCGATCCTCGACGTCCTCGACACCGCCTTCGGGATCGACCGGGCCTTCTTCACGACCGTCCACGCCATGACGAACACCCAACGCCTCGCCGACGTCCCCTCCGAAGGGTTCCGTCAGAGCCGCTCGGCCGCCGAGAACATCATCCCCACCGACACCAACTCGGCGGAGATCATCGGATGGGTCATGCCCCGGTTCTCCGGGAAGCTGTCCGCCATGGCCCTCAACGTGCCGGTCGCCGACGGTTCGACCGTCGATCTGGTCGCCCAGGTGCACGCCGAGGCCACCGTCGCCGAGGTGAACGCGGCCGTTCGTTCCGCCTGTGAAGGCCACCTCGCGGGGATCATCGAGTACTCGGAGGACCCGATCGTCTCCTCCGACGTGCACGGCTCCACCCATTCCGGCGTGTTCGACAGCCTGGCGACGATGGTGATGGACGGGACGATGGTGAAGACGATCACCTGGTTCAACAACGGCTGGGGGTACACGGCGCGGATCGTCGAAGTCCTCGACCTGATGCGGATCCCCGTCAAGGAAGGAGCACCGGCATGAGCGTGAAGGTCGCCATCAACGGTTTCGGCCGAATCGGTCGGGCCGTATTCCGGATCATCGCCGAACGAGACAACCCCGACATCGAAGTCGTCGCCATCAACGACCTCGCCGACGACGACATCCTCGTCTACCTCCTCGTCTACGACACCGTGATGGGCCGATTCGAGATCCCGGTCGAAGTGGGAAACGGCACGATGATCGTCGGCCGGCATCGGGTGGCGATGCTCATGGAGCCGGATCCCCGCAACCTCCCGTGGGACGAGCTGGGCGTCGACATCGTCGTCGAGTCGACCGGGCGGTTCCGGGAACGGCATCAGCTCGAAAACCACCTGGCCGCCGGAGCCAGACGGGTCGTCCTGACCGTGCCCGCCAAGGACGAGATCGACCAGACGGTCGTACTCGGCGTGAACGACGAGGAGCTCGACCCGACCGACATCATCGTCTCCAACGCCTCCTGCACGACCAACTGCCTCGCCCCCCTCGCCAAGGTGCTGGACGACGCCTTCGGGATCAGGCGGGGGATCATGACGACCGTCCACGCCTACACGAACGATCAGCGTCTCGCCGACGTCCCCCACAAGGACCTTCGGCGGAGCCGAGCAGCCACCCAGAACATCATCCCCACCACCACCGGCGCGGCGAAGGCGGTCGGTCAGGTCCTGCCCAGCCTCGACGGAAAGCTCAACGGCATGGCGATGCGGGTTCCGGTGCCCGACGGCTCCACCGTCGATCTGGTCGTCGAGCTGGAACGGGACGTGACCGAGGAGGAGGTGAACGCCGCGGTGAAGGCGGCGGCGGAAGGGCCGATGAAAGGCATCGTCGAATACAGCGAACAGCCCCTCGTCTCCACCGACATCATCGGCAACCCCCATTCGAGCATCTTCGACGCCGGGGCGACGAAGGTGCTGGACGGCAACCTGGTGAAGGTGCTGGCGTGGTACGACAACGAATGGGGGTATTCGAACCGGGTGGTGGACCTCATCGAACGTCTCGCCCAGATCCCCGTGGCGAGCTGAAAGGAAGACTCCGGGCCGGTCAGGCGAGGAGGTCGAGGACGGTCTGGCGGAAATCGTTCGGCTGGAACGGCTTCGTCACGAAGGCGTCGGCGCCTCCCTCGTCTGCCCGGCGACGGGACTCCTCCTCGGCGTGGGCGGTGAGCACCACCACCGGCAGCGACCTCGTCGCCGGATCCGACCGGATGTGGTCGAGGACCTGCCATCCGTCCATCCCGGGAAGGCCGATGTCCAACACCAACAGGTCCGGGAACTCGCTCCGCACGGCGTCGAGACCCGACGGCCCGTCGTCGCGCATCACGATCTCGAGGTCGGCGGCTCGCAGACACACTTCGATGAGCCGCCGGATCACGGCCGAGTCTTCGATCACCAAGATTCGATGACCCACGTTGATACCTCTCGTCGGCGGTCACCTGTCCTGCGGCGGCCCGACGGCCGCCGACTCACTCATCGGCAACCACCCTGGGGTGATTGAGGGGATTTTCTTCCTCGGACGGCGGGGACGACGCGGCGCGGCGGCGACCTGCTCCACGAAGCGTTCGAGCTGCGCCAGGTTGCGAACCTCGTACACGGCGTCGCACCAGCGTCCATAGCTGCTCATCACCGAATCGCCCGAGTCCCAGTATGCCCGCGGTTCGGGATTGAGCCAGTAGATGGCCTCCACCGCGTCGGCCAGCTCCGCCAAGAACTGGTCGCGGGGCTCCCGATAGTTGTTCCGGGCGTCGCCGGTGATGATGATGGTGGATCGAGGGGTGAGCTCCCGGCCGTAGGTCGCCGAGAACTGCTCGAGGGCATGTCCGTAGTCCGAATGCCCGTCGAGCCAGACGACGTCGGCTTCGGTGGTGATCCGGGTGAGCGCTTCGGAGAAGTCGGTGCCCGGCGTCAGATAGTCGGTGACTTCGTCCATCGCATCGACGAAGACGAACGCCCGGAGACGGGAGAACTGCCCGGACATCGCGTAGGTGAACTGGAGGGTGAAACGGGCGAACGTGGCCATCGAACCGGAGATGTCGCAGAGGAGGAACACTTCCGGACGATGCGGCCGGGTGGTACGGAACCGGGGCTCGATCGGCACCCCTCCGGTCGCGAGCGACGCCCGCATCGTCTTGCGGAAATCCAGTCGGCCCCGTTCCGCCAGTTTGCGCCGGCGGGCGAGCCGAGCCGCCAGCTTCCGGGTGAGGGGCTCGATCACCTCTTCGATCCGAGCCAGATCCGACCGGGTGGCGTGCATCAGGTCGATCTCTTCGAGGAGGGGTGCCCGCAGGGTCTTCGCCACCGCTTCGCGCCCGCGGTCGGCGACGAGGCGCCGTCGAATCTCGGCTTGGATCTCTTCGCGGAGTCGCTCGATGAGTTCCCGCACCTCGTCGGCGGTGAGACGTTCGGCCAGGTCGCCGTCGCCGGCCTCGGCCAACAGGGCCTCCCGAAGCCGCTCCTCCAGGGACTCGACGTCGAGCTGACGTAACGTCCGGTACAGGTAGTAGGTACCACCCACCGGCCGACCCGGCTCCATCCCGGCGAGCTGCTCCACGGCCTGACGGGCCCCGGCCCGAAGCGCGTCGAAATCCCGGGAGGCCATCGCCTGGAGCAGCGCCTCGACCAACTCGTCGAGGTCCATCCCTCCGCCCGTCCCGCCACCCCGGCCTTCGGCGTCGGAAGCCGTCTCGGTCGGACCCGGTGTCTCCTGGTCGGACGCCGCCGGGCTGCGTTCGAGGGCGAAGAACACCTCGAACACCGTGTCGAAGGCCTGGGAGTGCCGGGCGTTCTTCACGAGGGTCGTCGCCAACGTCGCCTTCAGCCCCTCCCGGTCGGACCAGTCGACGTGCCGGAGGGCCTCCATGGCGTCGATCGCCTCCACCATCGACACGGGTACCCCGGCCGCCCGGAGCTCATGGACGAAGTCGGTGAGGAGCGAGAGCATCGGCTCACGACCCGAGGTCGAGTTCCTTCAAGGTTCGGGCGATGTCGTTCTGGTATTTGAGGAGGACGTTCACCGTGTCGGCGAGGACGTCGCCGTCGACGTGTTCGATCCCCAAGGCGAGGAGGGTCTGCGCCCAGTCGATCGTCTCGGAGACCGAAGGGGCCTTCTTCAAGTCGAGGGCGCGGATGCTGCGGGCGACCCGGGCGATCTGGTCGGCGAGGACCTGGGACAGGCCCGGCACCCTGGTCCGGAGGATCTCGATCTCACGCTCGACGGTCGGATAGTCGATGTGGAGGAACAGGCAGCGGCGCTTCAACGCCTCGGACAGCTCCCTCGTGTTGTTGGAGGTGAGCACGACCAGAGGCTGGGTCTTCGCCGCGATCGTGCCGAGTTCGGGGATCGACACCTGGAACTCCGAGAGAACTTCGAGGAGCAGCGCCTCCGTCTCCATCTCGACCCGATCGATCTCGTCGACGAGCAACACCACCGGGTCGTCGGACCGGATCGCCTCCAGCAGGGGGCGGGTGAGGAGGAAATCCTCGGAGAAGATGTCCCCTTCGATCTCGGTCCAGTCGTGTCCTTCGTCGGCTTGGATCCGCAGGAGCTGCTTTTTGTAATTCCATTCGTAGAGGGCCTTGGCCTCGTCCAGGCCTTCGTAGCATTGGAGGCGGACCAGCCGACGCCCGGTGACCGCGGCCATCGCCTTCGCCAGCTCGGTCTTTCCCACCCCGGCGGGACCCTCCGCCAGGATCGGTTTGCCGAGCCGCTCCGCCAGGAAGACCACCTGGGCGATGCGGGCATCGGGGAGGTAACCGTGGTTCCGGAGGGCGTCGGCGACCGCCGCCGGGCTGTCGAGTCTGTTCGTCATGGATCTCCAGGCCGCCATGGGCGGGTCGGGAGCCGCCAGTGTACCGCCGACAACGACCCACCCTTGCGGCCCCGGCCGCTAGCCTTGCTCGGTCCCCGAACGAGCAGCATGTGCGGATCGTGATCGTCGGAGCCGGCGCCGTCGGCTCCTACCTCGCCGAACGTCTATCGACCGAAGGTCAGGACGTGGTCGTGGTGGAAGACGACCCGGTGGTCGCCGCCGACCTCCAGGACCGTCTCGACATTCTCGTCATCCAGGGCAACGGAGCCTCCCCTTCGGTCCTCCAGGAGGCCGAAGTCGACAGGGCCGACCTGCTCATCGCCGTCTCCAACAGCGACGGCGCCAACGTGCTCGCCTGCCACAGCGCCGCCGAGCTGGGGGTCGGCCGAACCGTCGCCCGGGTGGAGGACCCCGACATGCGGGAAGCCCTCGCCGACCTCGGCGTCGACGTCGTCATCGACCCGTCCGAGACCGCCGCCCGGGAACTGGTGGCCCTCCTCCGACGGAGCGGGGTCTCCGAGCTCATCGAGTTCGCCGAAGGACGCCTGGTGATGGTGGGTGCGTCCGTCCCCAACACCTCGCCGCTGGTCGGCGTTCCGTTGGCGGCGCTGCGTGCCGACGAAGCCGACTGGGAGTGGGTGGTGACGGCCCTCGTCCGCCACGGCGTCACGATCGTCGCCCGAGGGACAACCGTCGTCGAACCCGGCGACCACGTGTTGATGATGGTGCGAGCCGCCGACGTCGACCGTGCCACGGCCCTCCTGGGTGTCAGCCCGACCCCGATCTCCCGGACGATCATCCTCGGGTCCACCAGGCTGGCCGAACTCACCGTCGACCACCTCCTCGAAGCCGGGTTCGACGTGGTCGGTATCGACCAGGATCCCGACCGTTGCCGTTCCCTCGCCGAACGTCACCCCCGCATGCTGGTTCTATGTGACGACCCGACGGACCCCGACACGTTGAGCGGCCTCGACCTCGGGCCCGGAGACGCCGTCCTCTCCCTCACTGGCTGGGACGAGGTGAACATCGTCGGCAGCCTCATCGGCAAGGCGCTGGGAGCCTCGACGACCGTCGCCCGTTTCAACCGGATCTCCTATGTGGGTCTCCTCGAAGGTGTGGGGATCGACGCGGCGGTGTCCACCCGTCTGGCCGCCGCCGCCGCCATCCTCCGTTTCGTCCGCCGTGGCCGCATCCACACGGTCGCCACCTTCAAAGACACCGACGCCGAGGCGATCGAGCTGGAAGTCGACCGCGGCTCACCGGCGGCAGGTTCCACCGTCGTCGACCTCGACTTCCCCGAAGGAGCGATCATCGGCGGGGTGGTCCGCAACGGGACGACCCTCGTGCCCCGAGGTGACACCCGGATCGACGCCGGCGACGTCGTCATCTTCTTCGCCCTCCCCGAAGCCATCGGTCAGGTCGAGCGAATCTTCGCCGGGCCATGACAGGCCGGAAGAACGGGATCTTCTTTCGTCTCGCCCTCATCATCGGCGCCGTCGTCGCCTCGTCGTCGGTCGCCATGGCCCTGTCGGCCGTCGTGGCCCTCCTCTACGGGGAGCTCCGGGAAGCCGGCCTGATCGGCCTCGCCGCCCTCACCACCGGGGTGGCGGGGATGTTCGCATGGCGGGTCTGGGGACGTCCCGGCCCCATCAGCGCCCGTGAAGGTTTCGCCGCCGTCGGGTTGGCCTGGTTCGTGATGTCGCTGTTCGGCACCCTTCCGTACCTGTTCACCGGCGAGATCGGGTCGTTCACCGACGCGTTCTTCGAGACCGCATCGGGGTTCACCACGACCGGCGCCTCGATCGTCGCCGACCCTCGGACGCTGTCTCGCGGCATCGTCTTCTGGCGGTCCCTCACCCAGTGGATGGGAGGGATGGGGATCATCGTCCTGTCGGTGGCGGTGCTTCCCCTCCTCGGCGTCGGCGGCGTCCAACTGGCGCGCGCCGAGTCACCCGGACCCGCACCCGACCGTCTCACCCCCCGATTCCAGGAGACCGCAAAACGGCTGTGGCTCTTCTACGCCGCCCTGACCGGACTCCAGGTGCTGGCGCTCCTCCCCGGTGACATGGATCTCTTCCAGGCGGTCAACCACGCCTTCACCACCCTGTCCACCGGCGGTTTCGGGACCGAACCCACATCCCTCGCCGGCTTCGACGCGTACACGCAGTGGGTCGTCATCGTCTTCATGTTCCTGGCCGGCGCCTCCTTCGCCCTCCACGTCCGTGCCCTGCGGGATCCCGGCGCCTACCTCCGTAACGCCGAGTTCGTCCTCTATGGGACGATCGTCGCCGGCGCCACCCTCCTCATCCTGGGAGGACTCCTCGGGCCCGGTGTCGACCTGGCGACCGCGGTGAGGGAGGCGGCGTTCACCGCGCTGACGATCGTCACCACCACCGGTTTCGCCACCGCCGACTTCGGTGCGTGGCGTCCCGCGTTGCAGATCCTCATCCTCGGTCTCATGTTCCTCGGGGGGATGGCCGGTTCGACCGCGGGAGGCGTGAAGACCTTTCGGATCGGGATCCTGGGCAAGGCCGCCCATGCCGATCTCCGCCGTATCGTGCATCCCCGCGGCGTGTTCGTCACCCGGTTCGGAGGCCGAACGGTGAAGGACCCGATCGTCACCGCCGTCCAATCGTTCTTCCTCTTCTACATCGTGCTCTTCGTGGCGGGGACGTTCCTCGTCGCGTTCATCGACGCCAACACCAGGGAATCCCTCGACTTCCTCACCTCGGTCAGCGCGGTGGCGGCCTCCATCGGCAACATCGGACCCGGCCTCGGGGAGGTCGGACCGACCGCCAACTACCTGGCGGTCCCCGACGCGGCGAAGTGGGTCCTGGCCGTGCTCATGATCGTCGGCCGCCTGGAGATCTTCCCCGTGTTGGTGCTGTTCACCCGGGATCTGTGGCGCCGGTGAGCATCCGGAGCGGTCGATCGGGCCTCGGCCGGTCCTATCATCCGCCGCCGGATGCACGTGGTCATCGCAGGATGCGGAAGGGTGGGTGGCCAACTCGCCCAATGGCTGGCCGACGCCGGACACGACGTCGCCGTGATCGACCGCCGACGCGAGGCCCTCGACACCCTCGGGAAAGCCTTCAACGGTGCCGTCGTCGAAGGCCTCGCCTACGACGTCGACGTCCTCAAGGACGCGGGGATCGAAGAGACCGACGTGTTCGTCGCCGTGACCGACTCCGACAACGCCAACCTGATGGCGGTCGAGGTGGCCCGCCACGTGTTCGGCGTCACCCGAACCCTGGCCCGCCTCTACGACCCGGCCCGGGAACACGCCTACCGTGCCCTCGACGTCAAGCACGTCACCGGCACGAAGCTGATCGCCAACGTCATCTTCGAGCAGATCCTCGCCGAAGAGTTCCAATACCACGTCACCTTCGAAGAAGGTGACGTGGAGATCGTGGAGTTCGTCCTCAGCCCCGAGGTCGCCGGCCTCACCGTCCGGGACCTCCAAGTCCGGGACCGTCTCCGGGTCGCCGCGGTCCGTCGCGCCGACCACACCTTCATCCCGGGCGACGACTTCGAACTGAAACCGGGCGACCTCGTGGTGGCGGCGGCCCGGGAAGGCACCAGAGGCCGCATCCGGAAATACATCCGCGAGGAGGCTCCGTCGTGAGAGCCATCATCATCGGTGGCGGCAAGGTCGGCGGCTACCTGGCACAGGAGCTCCGCCGTTCGGGGAGGGCGGTGATCGTCGTCGAACCGGACGAGACCCGGGCTCGACGGGTCGGGGAGCAGACCGGCGCCCTCGTCATCGTCGGTGACGGCACCGACCTCAGGCTCCTCGAAGGACTCGACATCCGTCCGTCGGACTTCGTCCTGGCGGTGACCGGCGTGGACGAAGCCAACCTGGTGGCCTGCCAACTGACCAGAACCACCTTCGGGGTCACCAAGGTCCTCGCCCGCCTCAACGACCCCCGGAACCGCCACACCTTCGAGACCCTCGACATCCCGGTCGTCTCGGTGACGGACCTGCTCGTCCAGGTCATCAGCCACGAGATGGACCTCGGTGAGCTGGTGCGGGTGGCCATCCTCGGCCGGGGCGAGGTGAGCCTCCTGGAAGTCGAGATCCCCGCCGATCGGACGCCCCGTCGGGTCTCCGACGTCACCTTGCCCGAGTCCAGCGTGCTGGTGGCGATCCGACGTGACGGCACCGTCGTCGTCCCGGGCGGCGCCACCATGATCGAACCCGGCGACCGGGTGCTCGCCGTCACCTTGGTGGAGCTCGAAGACGAAGTGCGCGACGCCCTCACCCGGGAAGCCGACGTCGCCGATGCCGAGACCACGCCGCGTCTCGAACGGCCACTCACGATCGACGATGCCGACTGACCTCCATCCGGTGGTTCGCTGGCTCCGACGCCTCGCTCAGAACATCGCCCAGGGCGCCCGAGGCCTCGCCATCGAAGCCGTCGTCGTCGGGGTATTGATCGTCTTCGCCTTCCTCCTCGCCTTCGTCGTGGTCGCCCTGCGCTGATGCTGCTGCGGCCCTCCCCCACCGACCTGCGGCTCATCGCCCACGACCTCGGCCGGATCCTCGCCGTGGTCGCCGCCGCCGGCCTGCTCCCCCTCGGCTGGGCGATCGCGCGGGGGGAATGGGCCGCCGCCGGATGGTTCCTGCTGATGATCGGCACCGCCGCCGTCCCCGCAGCCGCCGCGGAGTTCCTCGGCTGGGGGTCCCGCCGCCAGCGGGTCGACTGGAGTCACGGCCTCGTGGTCGTCGCCCTCACCTGGCTGGTGGTGCCGGCGGTGGGGACCTTGCCCCTGTGGCTGTCGAGGCACTGGGGACGGTGGCTCGACACGTTCTTCGAGGCGATGAGCGGCATCACCACCACCGGGCTCAGCCTGGTCCAGGACCTCGACCATCTGCCCGAATCGGTGAACCTGTGGCGACACACCCTGCAGTTCCTCGGCGGCCAGGGGATCGTCCTCGCCGCCCTCACGTTCTTCAGTGCCTCCGGGGCGTTGTCCATGTATCAGGCGGAAGGCAGAGAAGAGAGGATCTTCCCGTCGGTGATCTCCACCGCCCGCTTCATCTGGCTGGTGAGCGTGATCCACGGCGTCGTCGGGGTGACCGTCCTCACCGTGGACGGCATCCTGGTCCAAGGGTTTCAACCGGTACGGTCGTTCTTCCACGCCATCAACGTGTTCATGGCCGCCTTCGACACCGGTGGGTTCACACCCCAGAGCACGTCGATCGCCTACTACCACTCGGCCCTGTACGAGGGTGTGCTGGCCGTGCTCATGGTCGCCGGTGCGATGAGTTTCGGCCTCCACCACGCGCTGTGGAATCGTCGACGGGGACTGCTCCAGAACCTGGAGGTCCGGACCATCCTCACCACCTTCGGGATCCTCCTCGCCGTCACCATCGTCGGGTTGGGGACCTCCGGGGTGTTCACCCGGGCAGCCGCCCTCACCCGTCGGGGCCTGTTCCAGGTGCTGTCCGCCCACACCGGAACCGGCTTCTCCACCGTCTCGACGACGGAGCTGTCCCGCTGGTCCGGCCTCGCCTTCGTCGGCATCACCGTCGCCATGGCCCTCGGAGGGATGAGCTCGTCGACGGCCGGCGGCGTCAAGTCCCTCCGGATCGGACTCACCGTCAAGGCGATGGCGGACTCGATCCGTGAGGCGCTGCTCCCCGAAGGAGCCGTCGTCCCCGACACGTTCCGTCAGTACGGAACCCAACGGCTCACCCCCCGGATGGCCCAGTCGGTGATGGCCGTCTCGCTCCTGTACGTCGGCCTCTACCTGCTGGGAGCGGCCGTCGGCTACGCCTACGGGTACCCCCTCGACCAGGCCCTGTTCGAATCGGTGAGCGCCTCGGCGGCGGTCGGGCTCTCCGTGGGGGTGACCGCCCCCGGCATGCCGGTGTTGATGGAGCTGGTGATGATCCTCCAGATGTGGATCGGACGTCTCGAGTTCGTCGCCGTGTTCGCACTCTTCGGGTTCTTGGCGTCGCTGGCGGTGGGCGAATGAGGACCGTCGTCGCGTTCTCGTTCCTCGCCGTGCTCGTGGTCGTCCCGGCCGCTCCGGCCAAGGCGCAGGCCGTGGACGTCTCCGAACTCGACCAGAACCCTCTGGCCTACGACGGCCAGATCATCACCATCGAAGGGGAGCTCATCGGCGACTACGGGGAACGGGGAGACGAAGTCTGGGTCCAGCTGAACGACGACCCGTACACCGAGAACCCGATCCCTGGTGGTGGCGTGCCGGCGGGCGGCAACCAGGGAATCGGCCTGCGGATCCCGGTCGACATCTACGACCCCGACCTGTGGGGACCCCCCGGTTCGGCTCGGTATCGGGGACCTCTGGTGCGGGTGGTGGGCCGTTTCCGCTACCACGCGGCCGAAGCCTCGGGCGAGACCTTCGTGCAGGTCACCGACATCGAGCTCCTCGATCCGGCCCGGCCTCTCCCGACGGGCGAGCTCGGTACGCCGGGACGAACCGGGATCGCCCTGTTGGTGCTGGCGGCGATCATCTACGCAGCCGCCAGGTACCGTGCCCGACCACCCCGCGGCTAGGTCCGTCGGGTGCCCTTCACCCCACCAACACCACCAGGTCGTCGCGATGGACCACTTCGTCGGGCAGATCCGCCGTGGTCCGCCGACCTCGATACCTGTCGATCTCGGACGCCGACAAGCGGGTGAGGCCTTTCGCCACCGTTCGTCCTTCGGTGTCGACGACCTCGACCGCCGACCCCCGGGCGAAGGAGCCTTCGACGGCGACGACACCGACCGGAAGGAGGCTCGCCCCTCCCCGAACGAGGGCCATGACGGCACCCTCGTCGATCGTCACCTTCCCCTCCGAAGGCTGACCGAACGCGATCCACAGCTTCCTGGCGGCGAGGCGTCGTGTCCCCGGCCGCACCCAAGTGCCGACGTGCTCCCCGGTCACCGCCCGCGCCACCACGTCCGGTTCGGCAGACGAGGCGATCACCGTCGGGATCCCCGACCATGCCGCCATCCTCGCCGCCGCCACCTTGGTGGCCACACCGCCCGAACCCAGAGGGCCGGAGACGCCCCGGGCGACCCGGTCGAGGATCTCGTCGGTGTGCCTGACCGCCTGCAGGAGTTCGCCGTTGCCGGTGCGGGGATCGTCGGAGAAGAGCCCGTCGGTGTCGGTGAGGATGAGGAGGAGCCCGGCTCCGACGAGATGGGCGACGAGGGCCGCCAGCCGGTCGTTGTCCCCCAGTTTCAGTTCGTCGACCACGACCGTGTCGTTCTCGTTGACGACCGGCACGATCCGTTCGGTCAGCATCCGGTCGAGGGCCCTCCGAGCGTTGAGGTACTGGTTCCGGTTGGCAAGCACGTCCTTGGTCAACAGCACCTGCCCGGTGACGAACCCTTCGGCTGCGAAGGACCTCGCATAGCGGGCCATCAGCTCCCCCTGGCCGACCGCCGCCGCCACCTGGAGCTCGGCGAGGTCGGCGGGCCGGGCACTCAGGCCGAGGGCGGGGAGCCCCGCCGCCACCGCACCCGAGCTCACCAGCACCGTCGGGTAGCCGCGGCGGTAGACGTCGGCGACCTGTCGACTCACCTCGGTGACGACCCCGGCGTCGAGGAGTCCGTCCTCGGAGAGGAGGCTCGACGAACCCACCTTCACGACGAGGCGGGCACCCGACACCAGCCGCGGCCGGGTCATCGCTCCTCTTCCTCTGCGTCGTCCGGTTCCCCGTGCCATTCGAACTCGAGATCGCCGATCCTCACGGTATCGCCTTCCCGTACCCCTGCAGCCACCAATGCACGGTCGACTCCGAGACGACGGAGCCGTTCGGCGGCCAGGTCGGCGGCTTCGGGAAGGGTGAGGTCGGCGAAGGCCACGGCCCGCCGGGCGGCACCTCCCTCCACCCGCCATCCGTCCTCTTCCCGGACCACCCGGAACCCTTCCGAGACGGGCCGGTGCAGGACATATCCCTCCCGTTCGGGGGCGACCCGTTCGGCTTCGGATACCAGATCGGCGACCCGGTGGACGAACTCGTCGATGCCTTCGCCGGTGACGCTCGAGACCGCCAAGGTGTCGGGAAGCTCACGGGTGGCGTCGGCCGCCTCGGGGAGGTCGGCTTTGCCGATGACGACGAGGGACGGACGTTCGGCCAGCTCGGGAGCGTGGGCGGCCAGTTCGCCCCGCAGGATCTCGAGCTGGCGTTTCGGCGGATGTTCCTGGATCGGTGAAGGGTCGAGGAGGAAGACGAGCACCCGGGCGCGTTCGACGTGGCGGAGGAACTCGTGTCCCAGGCCACGGCCCTCGGACGCACCTTCGATCAGGCCGGGGATGTCGGCGAGGACGAACTCCCGGTCGTCGGCAGCGACCACTCCCAGGTGGGGTTCGAGGGTGGTGAAGGGGTAGTCGGCGATCTTCGGCTTCGCCGCCGACACGGTGGAGATGAGGGTGCTCTTGCCGGCGTTGGGGAATCCGACGAGGGCGGCGTCGGCGAGGAGCTTCAACTCGAAGGTGAACCACCCTTCCGGCCCGTACTCCCCCTGCTCGCAGACTTCGGGAGCTCGGTTCCGTGGCGAAACGAACGCGGCGTTGCCTCGGCCTCCCCGGCCCCCCGACAGCACCTTCACCCGCTGACCCGGCCTGGTGAGGTCGGCGAGCAGCACCCCATCTTCGTCGTAGACCAGGGTTCCGAGGGGGACGGGGACCTCCAGGTCGGCACCCCGGCGACCGTGACGGAGGTCTCCACGTCCGTGGGTTCCGTCGCCCGCCGAGAGGTGAGGGTGGCGCCGGTATCGGAGCAGGGTCGATACCGAAGGGTCGGCGACCACGTAGACGTCACCTCCCGCCCCGCCCGAACCGCCGGTCGGTTTGCCGCGGGGTTTGCCCCGCACCTTCTGGAAGGCGACCACGCCTGCGCCGCCGCTCCCGGCACGGAGCCGAACGCGGACGCGGTCGACGAACACGGGGACGCGCCGATGTCAGTCGGCGACGACGTTCACCAGGCGCCGGTTGTTCCTGCGTCCGTAGCGGACGATGCCGGGAACGAGGGCGAACAGGGTGTCGTCGCCGCCCCTGCCGACGTTCTCGCCGGGATGGATTCGTGTGCCGCGCTGGCGGACCAAGATGGCGCCGGCGTCCACGAACTGCCCGTCGAACACCTTCGGACCGAGGCGCTTGGCGTGCGACTCCCGACCGTTCTTCGAGGAGCCTCCGGCTTTCGTCTTCGACATGGTTCAGTCCTCCTCGTCGGCCGCCGAGGAAGCCGACTTCTTCTCGGTGGGCAAGGTGATGGCGGTCACCTCGAGGGAGGTGTAGGTCTGGCGGTGACCCATCCGGCGCCGGTATCCCGTCTTCGGCTTGTACTTGAAGATATCGATCTTCGGACCCCGGGTCTCACCGAGGATCTTGGCGGTGACGGTGGCGCCGGCGAGTACGGCACGGTCGGAGATGGCCGTACCGTCGTCGTCGACGACGAGGAGCGGGGTGAAGGACACCTCGTCGTCGGCGT
Source organism: Acidimicrobiia bacterium (assembly GCA_015488325.1). Taxonomy (GTDB): domain Bacteria; phylum Actinomycetota; class Acidimicrobiia; order Spongiisociales; family ZC4RG35; genus S012-128. The sequence goes on from WFOA01000161.1 coordinate 14,393, forward strand.
CTTTCAGTCGCTCGACCTCGATCACGTCGCCGGGACGGACCTTCGCCTGTTTCCCGCCGGTGCGGATGATGGCGTACATGAACAAACCTCGCAGAGCCAGAGGGGGGATTCGAGACCGAGAGTATACCAGGGGATCCCCGGTCCCCACCCCCGGATCCGACTGCTCAGACTTCCAACTCTTCGGCGACGCCCACCGGGATGCCCTGGGTGGCCGCCTCCTCATGCAGCAGCACCCCCCGGCCCCCGCAGGTGGGACACGGCTCGCTGAACGTCTCGAGCAGTCCCGCCGAGACGTTCTTCCTCGTCATCTCGACCAGACCGAGGTGGGAGACGTCGAACACCTGCGTCCGGGTCTTGTCCCTGGCGAGGGTCTCCCGGAGGCGGCGCAGGACCTGCCGTTGATGTTCGGGTTTCTCCATGTCGATGAAGTCGATGACGATGATCCCACCGATGTCCCGGAGCCGGAGCTGACGCCCGATCTCCTCGGCGGCCTCCAGGTTGTTCTGGAGCACCGTCTCCTCCAGGCTCGACGACCCCACGAACTTCCCCGTGTTGACGTCGATCACCGTCAGGGCTTCGGTCCGGTCGATCACCAGATGCCCTCCCGACGGCAGGTAGACGCGGCGGTCGAGGGCCTTTCTGAGCTGATCTTCGACGTGGAACCGCTCGAACAGGGGCAGCTCGTCGCGGTACCGGTGGACCTTGCCGACCAGATCGGGGGCGGTCGCCCGCAGGTAGGCGAGCACCTCCTCGTAGGCGCGGTCGTCGTCGATGAGCATTCGCCGGAAGTCGGCGGTGAAATGCTCGCGGATGACCCGGATGAGGAGGTCGGGCTCTTCGTACACGATGCGTGGCGCCCCGCCCTTCTCAGCATCGGCGAGGATCTTCTCCCAGGTCTTGCGGAGACGGGCGATGTCGGCGGCGATCTCCTCGGCGGAGGCGTGGAGTGCGGCAGTACGGACGATGACACCGAACCCCTCCGGTTTCACCTGCTGGATGATCTGGCGCAGCCGGGTCCGTTCCGAGTCGGGGAGCCGACGGCTGATTCCCTGGGCGTCGGAGTCGGGGACGAGGACGAGATAGCGACCCGGGAGGGAAGGCATGCCGGTGAGCCGGGCGCCCTTCGCGCCCATCGGGTCTTTCACGACCTGAACGAGGATCTCGTCACCTTCGGACAGCACCTCTTCGATGCGCGGCCGCTGGTTCCCGTGGACCGTCCGGTCGACCTTCACGTCGGAGGCGTAGACGACCCCGTTCTTGCCTGCCCCGAAATCGACGAAGGCCGCCTCCATCCCCGGCAACACGTTGCGAACCTTCCCCAGATAGATGTTGCCGACCATCGACGTCTGGTCGGAGCGGGCGACGTAGTGCTCGACGAGCACCGGGCCTTCGAGGATCACCACCTGGGTCTGGTGGGGTCGGACGCGGACGAGCATCTGTTTCCGACCAGTCTCGGTCGGGACGATGATCTCCTCTTCCTCGGGGACCGTCCTCGTGCGGGACGTCTGGACGGAAGGCCGGTCCCGCCGGTTCCGACGGGGACCCTGATGGTTCTGCTGGTTCTGTTTCTTATTCTTACGCTGTCGTCGCGGTGGTTCGCCGGCGGTGTCGGGTTGCGCGACACGGCGCACTTCGACCCGCTGTCCATTGACGCGGATCACCTTGCGCTCCTCGATCACCCGATCTTTGGAGCCCTTGCGAATCACCTCGGCCGTCTTGCGGCGGAACAATGCCATGAAGGGGAACTCCTGTGTTTCCTGGCAGGGGTGGACATGGCCGGCAGAGCCGGCCGGACCCGGAGGGTGCGACCGCTCGACCCGACCAGGGGACGTCGCGGACACATGCTGTACGGCCCGACAGGACGCTCCTCGGAGGCGTCGCGGGCCGGAGGCGTACGATCGGTAACACCGTGCACTCCGGGGCGAGAGGTCGGCCGCTCCTGGGCGGCCCGGGCACCTCAATGTAGCAGGATGCGACCTGGTATTCGACCATCGGTCGTCACACGAGCCCGAGTGACGGCTGCTCCGGCTCCGACGGGTCGTAACACATCCGGCATCGCGCCTCGTAGGCGTCGGTGGCTCCGAGCACGACCAGCTCTTCGGATTTCACGATCCGCTGGGTGTACAGGGCCGGTCCTCCGCACCGGTGACAGACAGCCAGCATCTTGGTGACGTACTCGGCCCGACCGCACAACGTCGGGATGGGCTCGAAGGGCCGGCGGAGATAGTCGAGGTCGAGCCCCGCCACGATGACCTGTTTGCCGGCGTCGGCGAGGGTCTCGGCGACGTCCACCAGACCGTCGTCGAAGAACTGGCCCTCGTCGACACCCACCACCCGGGTGCCGTCGCCCACCGCCCGCAACAGGGCGGCACTGTCGGCCACGGGGGTCGCCTCCACGCTGAGGGCGCTGTGTGACACCACGGCCCGGTGGGCGTAGCGGTCGTCGAGGGACGGTTTGAAGGTCTGCACCGGGAGGCGGGCGATCTTCGACCGGGTGACCCGCCGGATCAGCTCCTCGGACTTCCCCGAGAACATCGGACCGCAGATGACCTCCACCCATCCCGCTTGGGGTCGCTGGAACATGGGGCTTGAGGGTAGCCCGCCCGTTCTTCAGCCGAAGATGGGGTCGCCGGGGGTGGGAGAGCGTCGCAGCCAGATCGAGTTGGCGATACCTACAGCGAAGGTCATCGCCAGGTAACTGGATCCTCCCTGGCTCATGAACGGGAGCGGCAACCCCGTGACCGGGGCGATCCCCATCGTCATCCCGATGTTGATGAACACGTGGAACATGAACATCGCGGCGATCCCCACCGCGACGAGGCTGCCGAAACGGTCCCGGGCCGAGGCGGCGATGGCGAGGATCCTCCAGATGAGGATGAGGAAGGCGACCAGCACCGCCAGTCCGCCGATGAACCCGAGCTGTTCGCCGACGGCCGTGAAGATGAAGTCGGTCTCCTGCTCGGGGACGTACTGGAGGTTCGTCTGCACACCCTCGAACAGGCCCCGACCGAACAGCTGACCGGAGGCGATCGCCAGCTTCGACTGACGCAGGTTGTATCCGATCCCTTGAGGGTCCAGCTCGGGGTCGAACAACACTCGGAGCCGGTTGAGCTGGTATTCCTGCAGGAGGTCGAACCGGAAGACCGCCACCCCGATCAGGGCTCCGACGGTGGCGATGACCCCGAGGCGGCGCCAGCTCAGGCCGGCCCCGAAGAGCATCACCAGCACGACGAAGGGGATGACCCCCGACGTTCCGAGGTCCGGTTCGGCGAAGATCAGTACCGTGGGAAGGGCCATGATGGCGAACGCCTGACCGATCCGCCGCCAGGTGACCGAAACGTCCCCTTCGTCGGGCGACAGCACCGCCGCCACCGCGAGGATCACCACCAGCTTGGCGAACTCGCCCGGCTGGAACTTGAACGCCCCGAGGGGGATCCAGCGACGTGCCCCCTGGACGGGCGGGAAGAGGAACACCACCAGGAGCAGCACGATCGTGACGGCGTAGATGAGCGGCAGGAAGTTGCGGTACTCGCGGTAGTCGAGCCGTGACACGGCCAGCATCAACAGCAGCCCGGCGGTGACGAAGATGAGCTGTCGCTCCATGGAGAAGGAGGCAGGCAGGTCGTTTCGCTCCAGGGCGACCCGGGTGATCGAGTAGATCATGATCACCCCCATGGCGGTGAGGGCCACCACGCTGCCGATGAGGACGATGTCGGGCCTCGTTCGGCGACGTTCGGCGACGATCGGACGGGTCAGGGTCGAGGCCATCAGTCGGCTGCCTCCCCGGGGACGATCGGTTTCGGCTCTTCGCCCATCAGGTACTGGAGGATGTGCCGTCCGACCGGGGCGGCGATCCTCCCCCCGCTCCCTCCCTCTTCGATCAGGACGACGACTGCGTACTGGGGATCGTCGAGGGGGGCGACCCCGGCGAACCAGGCGTGGTTGTCCTTGTTGGGTGTCGTCTGGCCGGTCCCCGTCTTGCCGCCCACGTTGCGCAGCGACGACCCGAACCCCTCGAAGGCCCGGCGAGCGGTGCCGCGGGTGACGACACGGTTCATGTCGGCGAGGAGCGAAGCGGTGACGTCGGCGGGGATCTGCGCGTCCCGGATCAGCTCGGGTTCGGCGTCGAAAACGATGTTGCCGTCGACGTCGCGGATCTGGCTGACGACGTGGGGCCGCCACACTTTGCCTCCGTTGGCGAGGGAGGCGTAGGCGACGGCGACCTGCAACGGCGTCGCGGTCATCTCGCCCTGCCCGATGGCGAGGTTCATCAGGTCTCCGCCCAGCCACGGGCTCGGCAGGTCGAGCCGGCTGGCGTCGATCCGGGCGGGGGCGTCGGGGTTTTCGAGCTGGAACTCTTTGAGCTCTTCGAAGTAGGCACGGTCGGGGACGATGCCCGCCGCCTCACCGGTGAGGTCGATGCCCGTCTCCGAGCCGAACCCGACGGCCCGTGCCTGATCTTGGATGACGTTCTCCCGGGGTGTCTCCTTCCAGTTCCGCCAGACACCGAGGGCCACGTTGTAGAAGAAGATGTTGCACGACTGTTCGAAGGCCCCGTGGATGTCGAGCCAGCCGAGCTGGCGGGGGTAATACCAGTCGAGGAAACGCTGGGGGCTCCCCGGGTCGAAACCCGGGAGCTCCAGCTTGCCGTCGCAGTTGACCCGTCCCCGCTCCGGGTCCACGCCCTCTACCCCGTCGGGGAGGGGGATGTCCTCGGCGAGGGCGGCGGTGTAGGTGACGGCCTTGAAGGTCGAGGCGGGCGGATACAGGCCGCTGACGGCGAGGTTGAGGAACGCCTGTTGGTCCCGCAGGTCGGCGTACACGTCGCCGGGGATGCCCGACACGAAGAGCTGAGGATCGAAGTCCGGGTAGGACGCCATCGCCAACACCGCCCCGGATTTCACGTCGAGGACGACGACGGCGCCCCGTTTGGCGTCGTTGAGGACTTCCTTTCCTTCGGCCCGCAGCTCCTCTTTGACCTGGTTGGCGAGGTCGATCCCCGCCTCCAACGCCCGTTCCACGACCTCCTGGAGGGCGAGGTCGATGGTGAGAAAGACCGTGTCGCCCGGAACCGCGGGTTCTTCCGGTGTCTCCTCAAGCACCTCGGACCGCCGGTTCACCCGGTAGGCGATCTGGCCCGGGGTCCCTTGGAGGTACTCGTCGTAGACCCCCTCCACCCCGAGCTTCCCGATCCGGACGTTCGGGTCGAGTTCGGGACGAGCTTCGAGGTCGCCCTGGTCGGGGAGGCCCAGATGCCCGACGACGTGGGCGAGGGTGTCTCCCGACAGGTAGACCCGCTCGGGGACCCGAACGATCGACACCCCGGGGAGCGACCGGAGCTGTTCGGCGATCTGATAGGCCAGGTCGGTGTCGACGGTGGCGACCTGGAACCGGCCGTTGATGCCCGCGGCCTCGTACATGGCGTCGATCTCAGAAGGCGGAACGGCCAAGAGTCCCGAGAGCCGCTGAACCAGCTCCGCCCGTTCCGAGGGACGGACCCGGGCACGGTCGACGAACACGGCGGGGAGGAACCGGCTGGTGACGAGGAGTTCGCCGCTCCGGTCCCGGATGTCACCTCGCGGTGCCGGGGTCTGCACCCGGATCCAGGACTGATCGGAGATGTACTCGGCCGCCGCCGCCC
>WFOA01000162.1 GCA_015488325.1 Acidimicrobiia bacterium
GACCCCTATCTGGTGGCGGGGAACGGGACGGTGCTGGAGGCCGGTATGGCGTTTTCGGTGGAGCCGGGCGTCTACCTGCCGGGCCGGTTCGGTGTGCGGATCGAAGACATCGTCGTCGTGACCGACCGGGGGGTTCGGGTGCTCAACGGGGCCGACCGGTCTCTCGTTTCGGTCTCCTGACTCCGTCTTCACCCACCCCCACCCTCCCGTTTTGACAGCAGAAAACGGCAAATCTTGCCGTTTTCTGCTGTCAAAAGGGCCAGGGGGTGCGCGTCAGGGGTGGTTGTGGCCGATGTATCCGAGCCGTTCCAGGTACAGGATGATCCGGTTGGCGGCCTCGTCGGGGGACGTGTCCGTCGTGTCGATCGTCACCTCGGCGTCGGCCGGCTCCTCGTAGGGGTCGGAGATCCCCGTGAACTCTTTGATGATCCCGGCCCGGGCCTTCGCGTACAGGCCCTTGCGGTCCCGTTGCTCACAGACCTCGAGGGGGGTCGCCACGTGGACGAGCACGAAACCGCCGACCGGCTCGATCATCCTCCGTACCTTCTGGCGGGTCCCGTCGTAGGGGGCGATGGGGGCGCAGATCGCCACACCTCCGTTCTTCGTGATCTCCGACGCGACGAACCCGATCCGGAGGATGTTGATGTCCCGATGCTCCTTCGAGAACCCCAACTCCGACGACAGGTTCTTGCGGACGATGTCGCCGTCGAGGAGGGTGACGGGGCGCCCGCCCATCTGGAGCAGCTTCACCATGAGGGCGTTGGCGATCGTCGACTTCCCCGCCCCGGACAGGCCGGTGAAAAAGACGGTGAACCCTTGCCGGGCGCGGGGTGGGTGGGTGCGTCGCAGCTCGGCGACGACTTCCGGGTAGGAGAACCATTCGGGGATCTCACGGCCGTCGGCGAGACGTTCCCGCAGTTCGGTACCCGAGATCGACAGGGTTTTTCGACCTTCCGGTACCTCGTCGACGGGGAGGTACCGGTCGTCTTCGGGGTCGTAGACCATCAGCTTGAAATCGACCATCTTCACGCCGAGTTCGTCTTCGTGGGCCTCGTACAGCTCCTGGGCGTCGTAGGGCCCGTAGAAGGGGTTGCCGTCGGAGTCGGCTCCCGGCCCGGCGTGGTCTCTGCCGACGATGAAATGAGTGGCCCCGTGGTTCTTTCGGATGATGGCATGCCAGAGCGCCTCCCGGGGCCCGGCCATCCGCATCGCCAGGTTCAACAGGGCCAGGGTGGCGGTCATCTGCGGGTAGCGCTCCATCACCGCCTGGTAGGCCCGGACCCGGGTGTAGTGGTCGACGTCACCCGGTTTGGTCAGCCCCACCACGGGATGGATCAACAGGTTGGCCTGCTGGTCTTTGGCGGCCCGCATGGTCAGCTCGACGTGGGCCCGATGCATCGGGTTGCGAGTCTGGAAGGCGACGACGCGGGTCCAGCCTTTGCGGATGAACTCGGCACGGACTTCGGCGGGGGTCTTGCGGAGCTCCGGGAAGTCGTAGTGGACGGGGAGCTGGACCGCTTCGACCCGTCCCCCCACGTACACCGGCCCGGCGACGTCGTACAGGTAGGCGACGCCGGGATGTTCCGGATTGGTGGTCCCGTACACACGCTCCGCCTCCGCCTCTTTGTCGGGTTCCCACAGTTCGGTGACGGTGAGGGCGGCCAGCATCACCCCTTCGGGGTCTCTGAGGGCCACGACGGTCCCGGGTTCCAGCTCGTCGGCCGTCTCCCGGGGGACGTCGAGGGTGATCGGGATCGGCCACAGCGTCCCGTCGACGAGGCGCATCTCCGAGCAGACCCGGTCGTAGTCGGCACGTCCGAGGAAGCCCCGCAGGGGGGAGAAGGCCCCGTTGGCGAGGAGCTCCAGGTCGCAGAGCTGACGGGGGTTCAGATCCACCGACGGCCAGTCGCGGCTGGCTTCGTGCAACTCGGCGGCCCGGTCGGAGTCGACGATCAGGTCGACGAGTTCACCGCCGTGGGGTTCGATCAAATGGTCGTGAGGCATGGGTCGGATGCTCCGGGAGCCGGGTTCGGGTCGGATCGTGGTCGACGAGGTGTTCTGCGAGTCTACGTAGGTTTCGCACCGGGACGCGACGTCGACGGCTTCACGGCCCCAACATGGCGTCGAGGTCGGCGGCGACCTGGCTGGAGACGACGGCGCTTCCGCCGAGGACGACGATGTCGGTGGGGGAGAGTCGGGTGATCTCGTTCCTCGTGGCCGAAGGGATCGTGTCCCGGCCGACGAGCAGCACCGGCGATCCGGCGGCTCCGGCGGCGGCGGCTCCGGCGAGGGCGTCGGGGAAGTCGAGCCCGGTGGCGACGAACACCGTCGCCGCCGTCGGGAAGCGGTCGGCGGAGACTGCGGCGGCGGTGGCGTAGCGGTCGGCTCCCCACACTCGGCGGGTGGTGGCGATCGTCTGGAGCTGGGCGACGACGGCGTCGGAGACGACTCCGGGGCCGCCGAGGACGACGATCTCGGCGGGGGAGAGGCTCTGGAGGGCGGCGGCGGTCGCCGCCGGGACGGTGTCGGGTGCGACGAGGAGGAGAGGCCCTCCGGCTGCGGCGGCCGCGGCCCCGCCGGCGAGGGCGTCGGGGAAGTCGAGCCCGGTCGCCACGTAGGCGACGGGGGCCGGAGCGGTGAAGGTGTCGAGTGCCACGGCGGCGGCGGTGGCGTAGCGGTCGGCTCCCCACACTCGGCGGGTGGTGGCGATCGTCTGGAGTTGGGTGACGACGGCGTCGGAGACGACTCCGGGGCCGCCGAGGACGACGATCTCGGCGGGGGAGAGGCGGTTCAGTTCGTCACGCACCACCGCCGGGACGGTGTCGGTCGCCACCAGCAGCAACGGCCCGCCCCGGGTGGCCGCCGCCGCACTCCCGGCGAGGGCGTCGGGGAAGGCACCTCCGGCGGCGACGTAGGCCACCGACGCCCCCGACGGGTACGCCCAGCGGGAGATCTCCACCGACGTGGCGTACCGGTCGGCGCCGAACAGCCGTGTCGTGCCGGGGACGATCTTGTAGACGGTCCCGGTGAGGGTCGTGAAGTACAGCTCCCCGAACCCGTCGGTCCCGAAGGACGACAGCCACGGGAAGGTCCCCAACTCGGCGGTCCAGTCCTGGAGGTCGGTGGCCGCCCCGCCGGTGTAGGTGAAACTGCGGATCCATCCTCCGCAGTAGTCCCCGTACAGGTAGCGACCTGCCAGCTCGGGGATCTCGCTGCCCCGGTACACGTAGCCGCCGGTGATGGCGCAGCCTTCGCTGGTGGCGTATTCGAGGACCGGCAGCTTCGTCCCCGCCGCCGAACAACCCGTCGACGGCTCGTAGCACAACGACCCTTCGAGGGTGTCCCAGCCGAGGTTGGCCCCGCCGTCGCCGGGGGCGACGACGGTCACTTCTTCCCGGGCGTTCTGGCCGACGTCGGCGACGTACAGGTCGCCGGTGACGGGGTCGAAGGAGGTTCGCCAGGGGTTGCGGACGCCGTACACCCAGACTTCGGGGGCTCCGCCTCCGCCGACGAAGGGGTTGTC